>CABUSE010000001.1 GCA_902494135.1 uncultured Collinsella sp.
CCGTTCGGCATGCCGGCCCGCTCAGGGGATGTGAAATTAATAACGCTCAAAGAAGGCAAGGGCATTATCGCTGCAGAGCTTCTGCATCACGGTCTTGCCAAAGTGCTTGGAGAGCATGTTCTGGAACTCGGGCATCTTGCTGGCATCGGAGAGGAAGGCGGGCACCGTGGCACCGTCCCAGTCGCCGCCGAGCGCGATGACGTCCTCGCCGCCCAGGTCGAGCCAGTGCTCGATATGTGCCGCCAGCTGGTCGAAGGTGACGTCTGCGGCGGTCTTGTCGGTTGCGTCGTTGGAAAGGAACTCGCTGCAGTAGTTGAGGCCGACGATGCCACCCATGTCGCGAATGGTGCGGAACTGGTCGTCGGTGAGGTTGCGCTTAACGCCGCAAACTGCACGAGAGTTGGAGTGGCTGGCGACGAAGGGACGTGTGGCGTGGGCGACAACCTCGTCAAAGCACTCATCGTTGAGGTGGGAGACGTCAAGCACCATGCCGGCGTGCTCCATCTGCGTAAGTGCCTCGATGCCGGCGGCGGTGAGGCCGGCGTGGGTATCGTGTCCGCTCGCGAGCGGTCCCTGCGCATTCCAGCTGAGCGATGACATGAGTACGCCCAAGCTCTTGAGCACCTCGATCAGCGCGGGGTCCTCGGCAAAGAACGTGGCGTTTTCGATGGTGTGGATGCAGGCGACCTTGCCGTCTTTGAGCGCGGGGCGAATGTCTGCCGCGCTGCGTACGTTGACCATGCGGTCGTGGTTGAGCATTGCCTGGCCGCTCATATGCGCCATGATCTGCGCCTGGAAGCGCGCGGCGTGGGCGGTGGGAATCTCATCGGGGACAAACGTGGCGAAGCACTGTGCCCATGGCGTGTTGCCGATCTTTGCGAGCGAGATGGCGCAGGCGTTGCCCTCGATGAGGTCGAAATCTTGCGGATGCGTTTCGTCGCCGGGGAAATAACCGTCGGTGCCGGCGGTAAAGCGCAGGTCGAGATCGAGCGTGGCCCAGCCGATGCGGTCGGCGGTGTCGCAGTGTAGGTCAAATACGGGATATGCCATGGTTCCTCCGGTTGCAGCGTTTCTTTGCAAACTGTCATTGAATTGTATGACTAGGGTATAGTTAGCGCCATATGTTCACGGCGGCCCGCGTTGTGCGCCGCCCTTATCACGGAGGTTACCATGTCCAACCAGGGCAAGAAGGTCAAGACTCATTATCGCGGCACGCTCGACGACGGCACGCAGTTCGATAGCTCCTACGATCGCGGCGAGCCGCTGGAGTTCACCTGCGGCGCCGGCCAGATGATCAAGGGCTTCGACGCCGCCGTGGTCGACATGCAGGTGGGCGAGAAGAAGACCGTGCACATTCCTGCTGCCGATGCCTACGGCGAGCACAATCCCGAGATGGTTATTACCTTCCCGGCCGAGCAGGTTCCCAACATCGAGCAGATCGAGAAGGGCATGAAGCTCTTCCTGTCCACGCCGAGCGGCATGCCTGTCCCCGCCGTCGTCATCGACGTAACGCCCGAGGCTGTGACGCTCGATGCCAACCACGAGCTTGCCGGCAAGGACCTCAACTTTGATATCGAGCTCGTCGAGGTCGAGGGTTAGAGCATGCCTGAGCGCTTGGTTTCGACGACATGCTTGGGAAATCTCAACGATCCGTCCTATGAACTTCTGCTTCGCCGGAAGCTGGGCGGCGTCTTTGAAGTTGACGAGCTACTGCTCGATTGGGACCAGGCTGATGTATGCGCGTTTGTGGGCGTGACGGAGCTGGGGCGCACGGTCGATGTTCGGCTGGATACTGCCGACGGCGGTCGTTTTGTCGACGGCGACGTGCTCGCCGTCGACCGTTCGGGCGTGGTGCCCGTGACGGTTGTCGTGCGCCTGCGCAGCGCCGAGGTTTATTTGGTCGAAGTTGACCGCATGGACCCGATTGCGCTCGCGCATGCGTGCTGGGAGATCGGCAATATGCATGCGCCGCTTTTTCGAGGCGATTCGGACGAGTATACCGTGCGCATGTATACGCCGGTGCAGCCTGTTTTGGGCCGCATGCTCCGGGGCGTCGAGGGCGTTCGGCTCTCGACGGTTACCCGTGAACTCGATTCGGACCGGCGCTTTGCGTCGAGTGCGGCGGATGCCGTTGTGAGTATGGCACCAGACTTTACGATCGTAAAGAAGGCGCGCGGTTAACGTGCGTATAAGTAAGGCGGACTTTGAGAGACAACTATTCAAAGTCCGCCTTTCTGTTGATGAGATGCTGTGGGGGAGCATATGGGTCTTGAAGGAATCAAGCTGATTGCATGCGATTTGGACGGCACGTTGCTGCATCCGGGGGAGCGCGAGCCGCGTTCCGAGGCCTTCGAGCTCATCGATGAGCTGCATCGTCGCGGTATCGTGTTTATGCCGGCGAGCGGCCGTCAATATGCGAGCTTGCGCTATCTGTTTGCCCCGGTGGCCGATGAGCTCGCCTATGTATGCGAAAACGGAGCCCTGGTGATGAGCGAGGGACGTGCCGTTGTCAAGCGTTCCATGGAGCGTAGCCTTGCTATGGATATCGCGAATGCCGTGGTTGCGTATCCCCATGCCGACGTGACCCTTTCGTGTGAGGGACACCTCTACACCATGAGCGGCAACGATGCGTTCGTCGATCATTTGCGCTATGAGGTCCACTGCGATGTGGCAGTGGTCGCCCGCCCCGAGGACATCGACGAGGACGTCATTAAGATTGCCTTCCAGACGCCCGAGGTGGATCAGCCGGCGGCCCTGGAGTATTTTGAGCGCCTCTTTAGCGACCGTGTTGACGTGATGACGTCGGGAACCGAATGGACGGACTTTATCGGCTTTGATTCGGGTAAGGGTTCCGCGCTTGCCGATTACGGTCGTGCCCTGGGTATTTCGCCCGATGAGATGATGGCGTTTGGCGACAATGAGAACGATCGCGACATGCTCAACGTCGTGGGCCATCCCTATCTGATGGAGAGCTGCAACCCCACCATGCGCGGCATCAACGACCGCGTCCGCTACGTGCACACGGTCGAAGAAGAACTGCGCCGCCTGCTCGCCGAGTAGGCTTTCGAGACATACCTGGAAATGTACTGTTTGCTGTAGCGGATGGGAAAGTAGATTTGCAGGCATGTCTCAAAGACTACCGGCAGTCGGGGCAGAGCCCCTCGAAGATGGTGTAGTGCGACGAGACATGCCAGCCGATTTGCTCGGACGCCTTGGTGTCGAGCTGGGTATCGAAGGGGAGTGGCACGTCGATGACGCGGCTGCACGAGGTGCAGATGACATGCGCATGCGGCTCGATGGCGCGATCGAAGCGACTCCCGCCCGGCGTCTTGATGGAGAGGATCTCGCCGGCGTCGGCCAAGAGATTGAGATTGCGGTAGACCGTGCCGCGGCTGATTTTGTCATCCTGTTCGCGCACGGCGTTGTAGATTTCATCGGCGGTGGGATGGTTATAGCTTTGGCGCACGGCGTCAAGAACCAGCTTTCGCTGCCTGGTATTCCTTCTTTGCACCGCCATGCGCCTCGCCTCTTTTCTATCAACGGTCGTAGGTAAATGATACCGTATTTAGCACACAATACTAATAATGAGGACTGAAACCGTCTTCATTGGCAAGTGTGGCTCGGGCCTGGGCGTCTACGAGGCGAAAACGTGTCCCCATGCGCTCGTAGGAGGCATGAAGCGCCTCGAGCTGAGACGCGATGTTTGTCGGCGTGCCCTGTAGCTCCATCTCAACCGAGCCGTCTTCCATATTGCGCACCCAGCCGGTGAGGGAGCGCGCCTGTGCGAGGTTGGTGTTGGTAAAGCGAAAGCCGACGCCCTGGACTTGGCCCTCCCAGCGCAGGAAATAGCGCAGGGGAGTGTCTTGAGTGGCCTCGTCGCTTGCGAGTACAGTAAGCCTGCGGCGCAGCTCAAGCTCGACGTTTGATGGTTTTTGAGGCTCTCGACTGCCGCCGGTGACGCTGGAGAAGAACGTATCGAAGAGGCCCATCGCTATGCCTGCTTGCCTGCGTCGGCCGGGAAGGTTATGCCGGCCTGCTGGCGCACGGCATCCATGATGCGCAGCGAGACGAGCGTGACATCGCGGTAGTGGCCAAGCTCGTGGCGTCCCGCCGGGGTCTCCCAAATCTCTTCCTTAACGTTATCGATGCCGTCGATGGCGGTGATAAAGTCCGCGAGCTCGTATTCCATAGTGTTGCTAGATTTGGGCAGGTCGAGCACGCGGCCGTTGTCGCCCTGTTCGCGCGGTGCCTCGGTCGCCGAGCCGCGTACGACATCGCCGCGATAGTCGATGCGGACGTTGCGGGGCGTGGACAGATGGTCAATCTGGATAGTGCCACGCTCGCCTTCGATCTGCGAGGGCAGCAGGTCATTCGTAATTTTGGAGTGTGCAAGCTCGACGGAAATGCGGCCTCCGCCATAACTGGCGAGAATGGAGCCGCAGCCGTCGATGGGACCATGGGTGAGCTCTTGCGTTGAGGGGTCGAGCAGCGTGGTCATGCTGGTGAGGCCGGAGGGCATGCCGAAAATCTCGACCATGGGCTCGACGGTGTAGACGCCAATGTCCATGAGGGAGCCCGAGGCCATGTGGCAGTCGAAGATATTGGTGGCGCGCCCCGCGAGAACCTCGTTGTAGCGCGAGGAATATTTGCCAAAGCGCAATGAGGCGCGGCGGATGGGGGCGATCTCGCCCAGGGCGTCCTCGACGGCGTGGAAAGCGGGGTCATGGAGCGGGCGCATGGCCTCGAGGGCTACGACGCCCGCCGCCTCGGCTGCGCGAAAGACCTCGAGCGCCTGTGCCTCGGTGGCACAAAAGGGCTTTTCGACGATAACGTGCTTGCCACCGGCGATACAGGCGAGCGCCTGCTCGTAGTGGAGCGCATTGGGGCTGCCGATGTAGACGGCGTCGACGTCGTCGGCGGACGCAAGCTCGTCAAGCACGGTGAAGTTACGTTCGCCGCCGTGCTTAGCGGTGAAGGCGCCGCCGCGATCTGCATCGCGCGAGAGCGTGCCCACAAACGCGGCTTGGTCGTTGGCGTTGACGACCTGGATAAAGTCGTCGGTAATCATGGATGTGCCGATGGTCGCTATACGCAGCATATATCCCCCTCGTGCCGTTCGGTTTACAGGATGAGTGTAGCGCGAGGGGGCAGGAAATAGCGTGCGAAAACGCCGTTACAGGTCGCTCTCGTTAAAGCCGGCGTCGATATCGAGGTTGCTGCCGTCGGCCGCCGTGGTGGCAAGCTCGTCACAGCGCTCGTTGAGCTCATGGCCGGCGTGGCCCTTAACCCAGATGAACTCCACTTTGTGCTTACTCTTTGCGGTGAGCAGGCGCTCCCACAGATCGCGGTTCTTGACAGGCTGCTTGTTGGCGGTCTTCCAGCCGCGTTTTTTCCATCCGTCAATCCAGTGCTTGTTGAAGGCGTTGACGACGTACTGCGAATCGGAATGGACTTCGACGTCGCAAGGGCGGTTGAGCGCCTCGAGCGCCACGATAACGGCCATGAGCTCCATGCGGTTGTTGGTGGTCTTGGCGTAACCGCGTGAAAGCTCGGAGGTGAAGGTCTTGCCGGCGGGGTTGGTGTATTTGAGTACGGCGCCGTAGCCGCCGCGTCCCGGATTTGATCGGGCCGAGCCGTCGGTATAGATGATGACCTTCACATGGTTCCTTTCGTTGGGTACGTTTCGTGTGAGTGACCATTGTAGCGCCATGCCCGCCGGGGGCTAGCAATCTACGATTTCTACCCCGTCTTCCGACAGTTAACTGGCATGGATGATGCGGTTGAGCTCGTCGAGGTATTGCTGCAAGAGGGGAGAGGGCTTGCGCTCGTCGTGCATGATATAGCCTACGTGCATCGTTGGGGCGTCTGCTAACGGGATCGATGCCATACCCCATTGCATTTCATTGGAGAGGACGCCGGTCGACAGGGTGTAACCGTTCGACGTGATAAGTAAGTTAGTAAGTGTTCCGCGGTCCGAGATTCGTATGTTGCGGTCGCAAGGGATATAGCTAAAAGGTTCCTCGGCGTAATAGAAGGAGTTTGAGGTTCCCTGTTCAAAGCTGTAGCGCGTATAGGGCGTGAGGTCGGCAAGGGACAGCTGAGGGCGGCGTGCGAGCGGGTGGCGCTCGCTGACGAAGACGTGGACCGTCGCGTCGAATAGGGGATGGAAGCTCGCTCGGGCATCGGCGAAGGCCTTCTGCAAGACACGGGTATTAAAGTCGTCCAGATAGAGGATGCCGATATCGCTGCGAAACGCACGGACGTCATCGACGATCTGCGCTGTGGTGGTCTCGCGCATGATGAACTCGAACTTGCTGTCGCGGCAGCGCTCGACTACGTTGACAAAGGCCTCGACCGAAAACGCATAGTGTTGGGCCGAGATGGCGAGGCGGGCCTGAGGTGTACCGCCGTCCTCGTAGCGGGCCTCGAGCATGTCGGCCTGCTCTACGACCTGGCGCGCATAGCCCAAAAGCTCGGTACCGTCGTTGGTGAGCGTGACGCCGCGGCTGGAGCGCGTAAAGATCTCCAGATGGAGCTCCTGTTCCAGGCTTTTGACGGCATTGGAGATATTGGACTGTGCCGTATAGAGGCGCTGGGCTGCGGCGTTGATCGAACCGGACTCTGCCACGGCGATCAAAAAGCGAAGCTGCTGGAGGGTCATCGGCACCCATCCTTTCGAGTGTTATCTGCAAAACCGATAACAGGTTAGCGCTTTTAAGTGATTGACCCGGGTAGACGATGCTCGTACTATTCAAAACACACAAAGGCAGTAGGTAATTAAGCCGACCACGGAACCGGGATGTCAAAAGGAGGACCGCATATGAATTGCTTACCAAGACGAATGCCGGGCTCCTGTTTGCGCCCGTCGGCGTGATCAGGAGACAGCGACTTACTTCTCTCTTTTTGTTTACTTTCGTTCGATCAAGGAGATTATCATGAGCCAGTTTATCAACAACCCCGAGCACACCTTTGGTTTCGACACCCTGCAGCTTCACGTTGGCCAGGAGAGCGCCGATCCTGCATCCGACTCCCGTGCTGTGCCTATCTACCAGACTACGAGCTATGTGTTCCGCAACTCCCAGCACGCTGCCGACCGCTTTGGTCTTGCCGACGCCGGTAACATCTACGGTCGTCTGACCAACTCCACCCAGGGTGTCTTTGAGGACCGCATCGCCGCGCTCGAGGGTGGCGTGGCTGGCCTCGCCGTCGCCTCTGGTGCCGCCGCCATCACCTATACCCTGCAGGCGCTCGCTCAGGCCGGCGACCATGTGGTGGCCCAGAAGACCATCTACGGCGGTTCCTACAACCTGCTGGAGCACACACTCTCCCAGTTTGGTGTCGAGACCACCTTCGTCGATGCCCACAACCTGGACGAGGTCGAGGGGGCCATCAAGGACAACACCACAGTCATCTATCTCGAGACGCTCGGTAATCCCAACTCCGATATTCCCAACATCGACGCCATCTCCGAGGTCGCCAAGAAGTACGGCCTGCCGGTCGTCGTCGATAACACCTTCGGCACCCCGTACCTGTTCCGTCCGCTGGAGCACGGCGCCAACATCGTCGTTCACTCCGCGACCAAGTTCATTGGCGGCCACGGCACCTCGCTGGGCGGCGTGATCGTCGACGGCGGCAATTTTGACTGGAAGGCGAGCGGCAAGTACGCCCAGATCGCTGAGCCCAACCCCTCCTACCATGGCGTCTCGTTTGCCGAGGCTGCCGGCCCTGCCGCCTTCGCGACCTATGTCCGCGCCATCCTGCTGCGTGACGAGGGCGCTTGTATTAGCCCGTTCAACGCCTGGATCTTGCTCCAGGGCACCGAGACCCTGTCACTGCGCGTCGACCGCCATGTCGAGAACACCAAGAAGGTCGTTGAGTTCCTGACCGGTGACAGCCATGTTGCCAAGGTGAACCACCCGAGCCTGCCCGAGCACCCCGACCATGAGCTCTACAAGCAGTATTTCCCCAACGGCGGTGCCTCGATCTTCACCTTCGAGATCAAGGGCGGTCAGGAGGCTGCATGGAAGTTCATCGACCACTTGCAGGTGTTCTCGCTGCTTGCCAACGTGGCCGACGTCAAGTCGCTCGTCGTGCACCCGGCTACGACTACGCACTCCCAGCTCTCTGCCGAGGAGCTTGCCGAGCAGAACATCACGCCTTCCACGATCCGTCTTTCTATCGGTACTGAGAACGCCGAGGACATCATTTGGGACCTGAAGCAGGCCTTTGCCACGCTGGACGAGTAAGGCGACTTGTGCAAGGACCCCTTGCGGCTCGATAGGTATAACTGCATAAAATGCCTGCTCAAGTCGCCTGCGCAAGCAATGGTTGCGCAGGCGACTTTTTTGCATAGGGAGGGCGCTATTACAGGGTTTTTGGCATGCTTTATGCAATCGAGATGTGGAAAACTCCTGTTAAGAGGATGTGAGTTTTACGCAAATGACGTGCACCTTTTGAGAAAAACCGCAGGTCGCGGTTTGCTCGGGGTACTATGCAGCGCGATCGAATCACACGCAGCTCAAACGCAGCAAAAACGCACTACGGAGGTTTCCAGCTACATGAGGATCGATTCACGAAAACCGAAAGCCGCCGCCCTTTCCGCCGCTCTGACCGTGGCGCTTTTGGCGGGCGCCGGCGCAACCGATGCCCACGCGGTAACACTGTCCGACACGGTCGGATCCACGCCGTCCGAGGCGACGCTGATGCAGCCCGTCGACTATCGCGGCGACGGCTTTGGCTCCATGCAGGAGTGGAACGCCTCTATGGGGGCCAAGCGCGATTCCCTAGAGGTTCGCGCCCAGATCATCATGAACATGTACGGTGACTATGCCACCGATGACGAGCGCGCTGTACTGCAGGGTTGTATCGACGGTGCGGGCAGTCTTTTGACGATGGAGGAGGTCGACGCGAAGTCAGCCGAGCTCGACGAGCTTCGCTCCACGCTCGAGGATGCTAAGCGCGAGGCACTCGAGGCTGCGGCCGCTGAGGCAGAAGCTGCCGAGGCCGCCCAGGCGTCATATGGCAACGCAGGCTACGTCCCGTCCTATACGGCGGCTGCGTATTACGCGAACGGCTCGGGCCTGACGCGCTCGAGCGGCGTCAATAACTATAACGGCCGCCGTGAGACCTATTACAGCAGCAACGTGTTGTATCACCACCGCACGGGCGAGTGGACTCAGGATTCCGAGGGCTTTTGGCGCGATTCCGATGGTTACTATGTCGTGGCCGCGGGCGATAAGGCTCAGGGCTCCACGTTTACCGGTTCCAAGGGCGAGTGCAAGGTCTATGACTCCGGCTGCGCAGCCGGAACCACCGACTACTATACCGGTTGGTAATCTGCCGTAAGCCAATAGGACATGACGGGCGGGCGTCTTTACCGAGCCTTTGGGCAACGTAAGGGCGCCCGTTTTTTGTGCATGCTTGAGCTAACAGAGCGCTTACCGTGGCAGTACGCCGCGCATATGGGCGTGGGGCACACTAGTTCATGAGAAATAAGGTCTTTCTCGTGGAGGAAGTGGTCTTGTGAATGCTCGAGATATTGCCGTTGCCGCCGTCGCATTGGTGCTTGGTTGCCTTGGTCCTACGGCCGCGCTCATTGCGGGCATGCAGGGGTCATGCGGGGCTGCTCCAATCATGGTTGGTGCGCTGATCGCAGCCGCGCTGCTGGGAAGCGCGGGCGTGGTTCTTTGCCGCGATGACGAGGACGAGGTGCCGGAGTCGCAACGCTAACTGTTGTGAGATTGGCTGCCGGTCATAGACGAAGATAAAAGCCGCCGCAGGGGAAAGGCTCCCTTGCGGCGGCTTTGCTGTTAAGGCTGTTGAATGCGGCGCGTTGACGCTACCAGCTTTTCTCGATATCGCGGATGCGCCGATAGAGCCACTCGTTTTGCGGTGCCTGGATATCGTGTTTGGCTGCGAGACGGCAGATGGTGCCCGCGAACTCATCAACCTCGGTTTTGCGCCTTGCGATGCGGTCTTGAGCCATCGAGGGCATACCGGCGGGGTCGATTCCCTCGATGAGGTGCACCATCTGCGTCAGATCTGCCTCAGTCAGCTCAATGCCCTCGGCGTTGGCGACCGCAAGCGTCTCTCGCATGGCAGAAACAAAGCAGCGACGCTGCTCGGAGCCCGGCTCCGTGGCGCTTCCGTAGGTCCCGCCGTAGGCCATACAGGCCTGGTTGATGCCGTCGTTGAGCATGAGTTTGGCCCACATGCGGTGCGCAATGTCGCTCTCGACGGTATGGGCGATACCACAGCGTGTGTAGAGCTCGTCGATGGCGGTGACGGTTGCGGGTTCGGTGCCTGCTGCCGCGCCAAAGCGAATCTCGCCCGCATTGGTAAAGGTGAGCGCGCCGTCGAGGAACACGGCATCCGTGCCCTGGCAAATACCAAGAACGGTATGCTTCCAGCCAAAGCGCTCGGCAATCTTTTGCTCGCTCGTAATGCCGTTGCACAATGAGGCGATAAGCGTATTGGGCCCCACGACGCGCTCCATAGTCTTGAGTGCTTGGTCGAGTCCCGTCGTCTTGACCGTCAGGATGACCAGATCGGCGGGTATTGCCTCGCCGGCGCGGACGGAAGTGAGAGCGCAGGGCTCGCCGTTGACCGTAAGGGCGTCGCCTGCGTGACGCTCGAAACGTGCGTCGTCCATAATGTATTCGACGGCATCGTTACCGAGCGTCTTGGCAATCATGCTGCCATAGAGTAGGCCGACGCCGCCCTTGCCGATAAAGGCAACCTTGTTGATCTGCACGTGAATCATCTCCTCACAAAAAGGCGCCCGCATATGGGGCGCCTGATGGATTGTATGTCGCTGGAGCATGTAGCGTGCACCGGAGGCGGAATTTAGAAGAACAAACGCATGGGAACTTATGCCGCGGGGCAGATGGCAAAAACGCGTGCGGGATATCCAACGCCATCGCGCACCTTGGGGAAGGTGCAGAAGACGACGGCGCCTGTGGCGGGAAGCTCGTCCAGATGGTCCATGACCTCGATCTGGTAACGATCGACCGAGAGGATGTATTGCTCGCCGGGATAGGGGTAGGCGTCCTCGCGCGTCTCCTTTCATCGGGCTTTTTGCTGATGTTAAAGCGGTGCCGTGACAGCTCGATTTCTGCTGCGTTACGATACATTCTCGATTGCGATTCCACGATGTTTCGGCCGCGTGACCGTTGCGTTTCGCCTTGCCGAGCGCTGATGGCGAAGGGAGGGTCCGTGCAATACCGCGTTGACCCCAAAAGTGGTAACCGAATATCCGCTCTGGGTCTGGGCTGCATGAGATTTCCCGGTGCGCCGGGACACCCCGATGCGAAGACAGCCGATGCGATCATTTCCCGTGCGGTGGAGCAGGGGATTAATTATCTGGATACCGCGTATCTCTATCCCGGTAACGAGGTGTGCGTGGGCGCCTCACTTGAGCGTTTGGGGCTGCGCGACCGGGTGTTGCTGGCGACTAAGTTGCCGCACGCTTCGTGCAAGTGCGCGGAGGATTTCGACCGGTTCTTCGACGAGCAACTGCGCCGCCTGCGGACCGACCATATCGACTATTACCTTATGCACAACATCACCTCGCCCGCCCAGTGGGAACGTGTGGTGGCGTTGGGCATCGAGGACTGGATTGCGCACCAAAAGGCGACGGGGCGCATTCGCCAGATTGGCTTTTCGTATCACGGCAGCGCGGCGGATTTCCTGACGATGCTTGACGCATATGACTGGGATTTTTGCCAGATCCAGTACAACTATGCCGGCGAGCGTTACCAAGCGGGAACGGCAGGGCTCATGGCGGCTGCGGAGCGCGGGCTCGCGGTGTTTGTGATGGAGCCGCTGCTGGGCGGGCGTTTAGCAGGCAAGCTGCCGCCGCGGGCCCGCGCTGTGCTCGATGACGTACGCGATCCGTACCTGAAGACGCCGGCTGCTTGGGGCCTTTCGTGGGTGTGGAACCATCCTCAAGTCACGATGCTGCTTTCGGGCATGGCCGATACCGCGCAGGTGGATGAGAACGCGGCGTTGGCCGACCGGGCCCTGCCGGATTCGATGACAGCTACTCAGCTCGATGCCATCGCACGCGTGCTGACGGAGTTTGAAAAATCGAATCGTGTGCCCTGCACGGGATGCGGCTATTGCATGCCGTGTCCTAAAGGCATCAATATTCCTGGATGTTTTGCCGCCTACAACGCAAGCTATGCGCACAGCTGGTTTACGGGTCTATCGCAGTACTTTACGGCGAGCGCGGTGCGCACGGGCGAGCCCAAGTTGGTGAGCAATTGCGTCAAATGCGGCAAATGCGCGCGGCACTGCCCGCAACACATCGATATCCCCGGGCGCTTGGACGACGTACGCCGCCGTTTTCAGCCTGGCCCCGTGAAGGCGGTGCTTAAGGCCTTCGGCAAAACGCGCTCCTCATGACCCTTTTATAACTTGCGGTGGAATAGTTCCTGTTTGCGGCAGAATAAGGCATCGACAGGAACTATTCCACCGCAACTGAAGGGGGCTGTCGTGGGCCATCGGGATTCATGGGATGATTTGCGCGAGGTTCGTTGGGGCGTTTTGGGCGCTGGGCGCATTTCGCATCGATTTGCATCGTCGCTCAAAGAGGTGGATGGGGCACGGCTTGTGGCTGCCGCCGGTCGCACTCCTTCGCATGTTGAGGAGTTTTGCAGGGCGTTTTCGATTGATGCCGCGCACAGTTATGCCACGGCTGACGATAGCGGCGATGCGGCTTATGATGCGCTGATTGCCGACCCCGATGTCGACGCAATCTACTTGGCTCTTCCACATGGCATGCATGCGCATTGGGCCTGTCGGGCACTGCGCGCGAGAAAGGCCGTACTGTGCGAAAAGCCGGCCGTTTTGAATGAAGAAGAGGCCCATACGATCGTCTCCGTTTCCCGTGAGTGCGGTGTGCCGTTTATGGAGGCGATGAAAAATCGGTTTTGTCCGATGCATACTCGCGTGAAGGGCTTGCTTGCGTCGGGCGAGCTCGGCCGTATCGTCTCGATCGAAAGCGTGCAAAAACTCGATTATGGTGAGCCCCCTTCGAGTTATCTGCTCGATCCGTTGCAGGGTGGCTGTCTATATGACATGGGCTGTTATGCGGTCGGGTGGTTTGAGGATCTGCTTGCGGGCGCGTGCGATGTTTCGTCCCGTGAAGTTCGCTGGCGTGACGTATCGGGCGGCCGCGTGGATTGGGCCGATGAGATCCATATGAGTGTCGGCGGCATACCCATTCATATGGTGTGCGACGGCAAAGCAGCATATGAAAGCCGCTTAACGATTGCCTGCGAGCGGGGTTCGTTGGAAATCGAGCGCCTCCATCGCCCCGAGCTCGCCCATGTGAAGTACTCCGACGGTCGAGTGCTCGACATCGACGCCCCGTTTGAGGTGGATGATTTCTACGGCGAAATCCAGCATGCGACCCAGCTCATCCGGGCGGGGAAACTCGAGAGTCCCGTCATGCCCCTTGCCGCCACACAGCGCTGCGCGCAGATCATCGATGCGATTCGCTTGACGCTCTAGGCTGCGATGCTGGTGCTCAAGGGGGGCTCGGCGGACCGTGCCCCTGATGCCCCTTTTATAACTTGCGGTGGAATACGGTCTGTTTGCGCCAAAATAAGGCACCATTAGACCGTATTTCACCGCAACTGATGAGGGGGAGCTGGGGATGCTGACGATCGGGTGTCACCTATCAACGACGAAGGGCTATCGGGCGATGGGGGAGACGGCGCTGTCCATTGGTGCCAATACCTTTGCATTCTTTACGCGCAACCCGCGTGGCGGCAAGGCGAAAGACCTTGACATGGATGACGTGGCGGCTCTGCGCGAGCTTATGGAGCAAAACGACTTTGGCCCGCTCGTGGCTCATGCCCCGTATACCTATAACCCCTGCTCGGCCAAAGAGCGGGCGCGCGAGTTTGCCCTGGAGGCCATGGCGGAGGACCTGCGGCGCATGGAGGCGCTGCCCGGCAACTACTACAACTTCCATCCCGGTGCGCATGTGGGACAGGGCCCCGACGCCGGTATTCAGATGATCGTCGACACCCTGTGCCAGGTGATGTTTGAGGGCCAGCAGACGACGGTGCTGCTCGAGACCATGGCCGGCAAGGGCACCGAGGTGGGACGCAGCTTTGAGGAGCTGGCGCTCATCATCGAGGGCGTTGTCGCCAAGTGCCCAGAGCTGTCCGATAAGCTGGGCGTTTGTTTGGACACCTGCCATGTGAGCGATGCCGGCTACGACATCGTCCACGATCTTGACGGTGTGCTTGACGAGTTCAATCGTGTGGTGGGTATCGAGCGCCTACGCGCCGTGCATATCAATGACTCCAAGAATCCCTGCGGCGCCCATAAGGACCGCCACGAATGCATCGGTAAGGGCTATCTGGGTAGTGAAGAGTTTGGCGGCGGTATGCAGGTTATGCAGAATATTGTATCGAATGACCGCTTGCGTACATTGCCATTTATTTTGGAGACACCGAACGAACTTGCAGGTTATGCGGCTGAAATCAAACTGTTAAGATCATTGCAGCAGTAATGACTGTCATAAAGTGGAGTGCTCCATTCACGTTATGGGTTTGTTTCAATCAGTTTTCTAATTGCGGATTCTTCAAAGCGGGTGCATAATAACCCTCAGTTTTTGCAGACCCCTGAATCACGTGGGGTCATTGGAAGGAGACTGATTATGAAGCTGAAGAAGCTTGGCGCATTTGCCGCCACGGGTGCTATGGCGCTCGCCCTTGCTCTGACGGGCTGCGGCTCGTCCAACGCCGCCTCTGGTTCTGATGCCAGTTCCAGCAGCTCTGACGACGCTAAGGTCGAGAAGGTCGACGGCTCCAAGGAGTACGCGCTCGTCAAGGACGGTACGCTGACCGTCGGCACCTCTGCCGAGTACGCTCCGTTTGAGTACAAGGATGACAATGGCGACTACCAGGGCTTTGACCTTGAACTCATTAAGGCTATCGGCGATAAGCTGGGTCTGGATGTCGAGTACGTCAATAACGACTTCGACACGCTGGTCCCGGGTGTCGCGTCGGGCGCCAAGTATGACGTCGCCATCGCGGCTATCACCGACACGCCCGAGCGTGAGAAGGAAGTCACTTTCTCCGATTCCTACTACATGGACGATCAGGCTATCGTGACCAAGGTCGATAACACCGACATCACGGCCGATAACTTCAGCGAGAAGCTCAACAACGCCGACGCTACCATCATCGTCCAGTCCGGCTCGACCGCCGAGGCCTTTGCCCAGGAGAACTTCCCCAAGGCCAAGATCGTTCCCTACAAGGACGCCACTGAGTGCTTCAGCGCCCTGCAGTCCGATAAGGGCGACGCCGTAGTCACCAACCGCTCCGTTGCCAGCCAGCTGACTGCCGAGCAGTTCAACAGCTGCCAGACCATCAAGCAGATCAGCACCGGCGAGGAGTACGCCATCGCCATCAACCAGGGCAATACCAAGCTCAAGGACGACATCAACCAGGCCATCAAGGACCTGACCGACGACGGTACCGTCGACGCCCTCATGGCTAAGTACAACATCAAGTAAAATAGCTACTTGATTGCGCGCGGGCCCTTTCCGTTTTGCGGAGAGGGCCTTTGCGCTTCTCTTGACGGAGAGTGTTTCCGTCTCGTTTTGCCGGCAACTTCTACGATAGGAGCCACCTTGTCTCGACTGAACAAAGGGGCCGCGGAGCAGCGTTTTTCACTGCCCGCCTTGCTCCAAAAGCTAGCCTGCGTCATGGCCGTGGCGCTCGCGCTGGTGTGCGCGGGGGCATATGCGCCCACGACCGCCCAGGCGCTTGAGACCGCAAAGATTACCGCCCGACCCAACACTGGTTCGGGCAGCGCTGTGGTCGGCGGCACCGAGACGCGCATTACCTGGGAGGTTCAGGCCGATACCGACGAGGAGCTGAGCGGTCTTTCGCTGACGTTTGTCGACGGCACGACGTTTGGTACCGATGACACGCGATTGACGATGCTCTCGGGCGAGGACCTCATGGATCGTACGCCCATGAAGCCCACGTGCAAGACCGACGGCCAGACGCTCAAGATCGACTTTGGCGAGACGGCGCCTGCCGGCGGCTTTTTCCGTGTCGAGGTTTATGGCGTGACGTTTCCCGTCGAGGGCGGCGAAGAGGCCTTTAGCGGCACCTATACGCTCGCCGACGGTTCGACCAAGAAGATTTCCAAGATTCCTTCCGTCGAGATTAAGGGCGTGACGGCCTTCGATAACTTCCTGGCCGATCTTAAGGAGCAGCCGTGGGTCGAGGCCTGGAACTCCAATATGTTCCTGCGCCTGTTCTTGAACCCGGTCATTTTGGTCCAGAGCCTGCCGATCGTCTTTAAGGGCTTCCTTATGTCGCTCTCGATCGTGCTTGTGGCGTTTCCGCTGGCGATTCCCTTTGGCTTCGCCCTGTCGCTCATGCGTATCTCCAAGTCGCGCATCCTGCGTTGCCTTGCGGGCATCTACGTGAATGTCATCCGCGGTACGCCGGCGTTCCTGCAGATCTATATTGCATTCTTTGGCCTGCCGCTTGCCGGTGTCAAGGTGGATGACTACGTCTTGGGCGTTATCGTCATGGCCATGAACTCGTCTGCGTACCTGTGCGAGATCTTCCGTGCCGGTATTCAATCGATCCCCAAGGGCCAAAACGAGGCTGCTCGCTCGCTGGGCATGAATGCCTTCCAGACGCTGCTCTACGTTATGATTCCGCAGACGTTCCGCAATGTTTTGCCTACGCTGACCAGCGAGTTTATCCTGCTTTACAAGGATACGTCGCTGCTCGCTGCCGTGGGCGTGGTCGAGATCGTCATGAACGCCCGCACCATCGTGGCAACGACGGGCTCCATTACGCCGTATGTGGTTGCCGCCCTGTTCTATCTGATCATTACCCTGCCGCTTGCGCGCTTGGTGAGCGGTCTTGAGGCGAGGCTGCTGGGTACGGCCGAAACCAAAAAGAAGCGTCCCACCAAGAGCGCCGGACAGGTTGTCGCGACGCCCGCCGACCATATCGCTGGTCTGTAAGGAGGTTCTATTATGAGCGAAACCAATAACTCGAACGAGGTCGTCGTCAGCATCAAGAATCTCCAGAAGGCCTTTGGCGATAACGTGGTCCTGCGCGACATCGATCTGGATGTGCACAAGGGTGAGGTCGTCGTGGTCCTGGGCCCCTCGGGCTCGGGTAAATCGACGATGCTCCGCTGCATTAACCGTCTCGAGGAGCCCACGAGCGGTTCGATTGTCGTCGAGGGCGTGGATGTGTGCGCCAAGGGCGTTGACCTCAATAAGGTGCGTACGCACTTGGGCATGGTGTTTCAGCAGTTCAACCTGTTCCCGCACCTATCGGTCAAAAAGAACGTCATGCTCGCGCAGCAAAAGGTGCTCAAGCGCAGCAAGGAAGAGGCCGAGAAGATCGCCGTCGAGGAGCTCACCAAGGTCGGTCTGGCTGAGCGTATCGACTTTATGCCGAGCCAGCTGTCGGGCGGTCAGCAGCAGCGCGTGGCGATCGCCCGCGCCCTGTCGATGAACCCGCACGTGATGCTCTTTGATGAGGCCACGTCGGCACTCGATCCCGAGCTTGTCCGCGACGTGTTGGGGGTCATGCGCGACCTGGCGCGTGACGGCATGACCATGATCGTGGTGACGCACGAGATGGGCTTCGCCCGCGACGTCGCCGACCGCGTCGTCTTTATGGACGGCGGTGTTATCGTGGAAGATGGCACGCCGAGCGAGGTCTTCGACCATCCTAAGAGCGAGCGCACCAAGGCGTTCTTGGGCAATATCTCGTAGCCGCTTTATATGACTGACATAGCAGAAAACGGGAGCCGGATGTGATCCGGCTCCCGTTTTTGTTGGGACGCGAATGTGTTTTGGTGCAGAGCGCGTTACGGGCGGAGCTCATTGCCGCTAGGCGAGCTCGGCTCCAAGGGCGCGGCAGGCCGCCTCGTCCTCATCGTCGGGGGCGTCGTAACAGATGGCGGAGTCGACCACGTTAACGCCCGCCTCGTCGGCATCCGCCTTCCAATTGTCCATCCACTCGCCCTCGGCCCACGAATAGGAACCAAAGAGGACGACCTTCTTGTCGCCGAGGGCTTCCTTGACCTCATCCCACACGGGCTGGAACTCATCGTATTCAAGCTCCTCGGAGCCCATGGCGGGGCAGCCGAAGGCGAAGGCATCATAGTTGGCGGCCTTGTCGGCAGAGAAGTCGGCGCAGGGGATGACTTCGGCCTCGGCGCCCGCGGACGTGGTGCCTTCGGCGACAAAGTTTGCCATGGCCTCGGTGTTGCCCGTGCCGCTCCAATAGACGACGGCGATCTTGCTCATGTTGAGTCCTTTCGGTTGTGCGGCGTGCGGCCGCGGTTTGAATGCTCTATCGGGTTGCCTGAGCAAGTTTTGCTAGGCTGTGGCCCTGCTGATAGACATGGGTGAGGTGCTGCGTGCAAGCGCGGTAGGATTCGAACGTCGCAAGCGCTTGCCCGACATTCGTGTAGACCTTCCAAGGTCCAAAGACCTTGTAGTTCTCGCCATGCTGGACGATAAACTCGTGCACGTCGTCGTAGGGATATCCCAGGAAATAGCCAATTTCGTGTGGGAACTCACAGGTGCAGCCGTTGTCGCAGTGTGCTTGATGGTCCAATGCACATCGGGTTTGGCCGCATGCGCATTCCGCGGCGTTATTGCTTGCGAGCGTGATGCGCGATGCCAGGTGTACAAGACATGCCGAGAGGTTGCCGGTGTCGTAGCCCTCCTTGGCGAGTGCCGTTTTGGCGCGCGGGTCAGCAAGGTAAGTGGCGAGGCTATTGGGCCGATATGCGTATATGAGCGCCCCGCAGGGGCGCCAGACCAAAACGCTCAGATGGATGCCGAACGGATTAAGCTCGTGATCGCACCGGGCGATAACGTTGAGCAGACGTACTCGGCGATCTGTGATTGGCGCGGTCGCGCCCGAACCATCCTGATGGGCGTAGACGCCGGGATAGGTAAAGAGCGATGCCGGCTTGATGCCCGCAAGCGTGGGGGAGCAGTTGCGCACGACTGCTGCCTGAAACGTTGGGATGTCTATGGTACGAGTCACGACGCTCCTTACGGATCTAAACTGTTAGCTTAGGAAAACTTATACATGAAAGTAAGCCATGGTCAACAAAAAAGTTTGAAGAGGGAAACTAATTGACCGAACGGACATGATTTTGAGTTAAGATGGGGACACCCCATGGGGGTATCTAGATAGGGCTAATTGAAAGGGAAACGCATGAGTGACTTGCTCAACCCTGCGAATCTCATCGTGCTGGCCGTCATTGCCGTCGGCATGTTTTTTGGACTGCGTCGCATTGCCGCTTCGACACACGGGAAGAGTTGTTGCAGCGATGGCGCGAGCGGCAAGAAGGCCAAGAAGGTAGTGGTTGCGGATACCGATCCGTCCCACTACCCCTATAGCGATGAGTTGCTTATCGGCGGCATGAGCTGCGACGGCTGCGCTCGGAATGTGACGAATGCCCTCAATACGCTTGATGGCGTGTGGGCTACGGTGACGTATGCGGACCACACGGCACACGTACGCTCGAAGCGCCCGGTTGATCGCGACACACTCGAGACGGCGGTGAGGGACGCGGGCTATTACGTTATGAAAATGTAGGCGTTGCCCTTTCCGGTGGGTACCGGCCTCCTGCCCATCGTGACTATCGGCATCCAAAAATTTGCGCAAAAAATAATCTTTAGATGCGGCAAAAGTGGAGTTTGGTGACGGTTTGCGCGGAATTCGCTACCAATCGAGCATCCATTGGCCCGGCCAAAAAAATTACAGGTATATACTTAGACGGTTATTGCTGTGCTCAGATTGCAATTAACCGTGGACAGAAATGAAGAATGCTAAAACTGGGCTTTAGGACAGGGGAGGCTATGGCCTTATGAGACGAGTGGGAACACTTGGCTTGGTGGCAGCGCTTGCCGCTATCTTGGTATCGCCGCTGCCGGCGCACGCCGAAGACGCTTCGAGTGCCGTTACCTACAATGCGGGAAATGGGTATTCCTTTGAGAAGCTCTCGCATCCTACGGTAGGAACGTCGCAGCCGGATGGCATCGTCGACTACCAGGGTGACGGTGTCGTTGCCGTTCCGGGCGCCGACGGTAATACTGCCAACAACGAAGGCGATCGCGGCCAGAGCTACACGTGGGCGGCTGCGAGCTATGGTGACTGGCTTTATGTGGGCACCTGCTATGCGGCGATGGGCAACACGCTTACGCTCATGAACGGCACGCTGGGCGATTCCTTTGATGCCGAGACCATGCGTCTGACGCTGGAGGCCATGTTTAACGGCACGTTCTTCTACGGACAGCAGAAGGAGGACGGCACGGCCGACAAGGACAGCGGCGGCATCTTGGTCAAGATCAATACCAAGACCGGTGAGACCAAGCTGCTGCTCTCTGAATCGCTCAACGGCGTCGCTCCTTTGTTCCGCAATGCCGTGAGCTATAAGGGCAAACTCTATTTCTGCGGCAGCGTTAGGACCAATGGCGGCAAAAGCGGTCTGCCTGCTGTATATGAGATCGATCCTAAGACGGATGAGTACAAGGTCGTCTATCAGGGTCTTTCGAGCATGCAGGATTACGGCGCTGCCTACAAGCAGGGCATCTCAACCGGTATCCGCGGTATGTGCGTCCATGATGGCCAGCTCGTCATCAGCAACGTGGGTAAAGACGCGGCCGGTAAGTTTGTGTCGACAATCCTGACGTCGTCTGACCCCTCGAAGGGCCAGGAGAGCTTCACCGAGATTGCCAACTCGGATACGCTGTTTAACTATCCGGCGATTCGCTATCAGGACAGCATCTACGGCGGCGCCATTTGGGATATGGTCTCGTACAATGGCCATCTCTATGCGACCATCTGCACCGGTACGCCCGAGAATGCCCCCGATGATAATTCCATGCAGTCGTTTGCCATGGTCCGTGGCGACAAGAACGCCGACGGCAGCTATTCGTGGACTCCGATTGTCGGTGACCAGGAGGCGGACGGTGCAAAGTATTGCTTTGGCATCGATCCTGCCCGCACCCGTTCTGGTGCTGCCAACCTCATCGTCTACAACGACTACCTCTATATCGGTGAATATAACGACGAGGAGATCGCCCTCGAGCGCATTCTCTTTAATAAGTCCAATTCTGACGAGAGCGGCAAGAGCAGCATGGGCGGCGTTGACTGCTCGTTTGTGAATGCCAATCTTGAGCAGTCGGTCAACATCTATCGCATGGACAAGGACGAGAACATGGAGCTCGTCGTTGGCGATCGCACCGACATGTTCCCCGAGGGCGGTATTTCCGGCCTGACTTCGGGCTTTGGCCGAAACGAAAACCAGTACATTTGGCGCATGCAGAAGTTCGACGGCAAACTGTATATCGGTACCTTCGATACCGCGAGCCTGCTTGAGCCGATCGGCCAGTTCTCTAATGGCGACATTATCGATATGACGCCCGAGGAGTGGGCCTCTCAGGTTCAGCGCCTTAGGGACCTGCTCAATCACCTGCTCGACAAGAAATCGCCTGACGACCCCATCGTTCCCGTGAACACGCTTGCGGACGATGATTCAAACGAGGCCGCCGAGGTCGATGACGAGAAGGCTGGGGCCGTCGAGGCCGATGACGAGAAGGCTGAGGCCGTCGAGTTCGACGACGAGAAGACCGAGGTTGCTAAGGGCTTTGGCGACCTGGGCGATGCGCTGGAGGATGCCACGGGCGATCTTTGCGATCAGGCCGCGACGATGTCCGCGGACGTTGAGGACGACGCCGCTTATGTCCAGAAGATCGATAGCGAGATTGCGTACTTCAAGTCCTTTGCCGATCAGTATCAGGACATGCTCGATAGCTATGAGAGCCTGAAGCAGCAGTACGAGGATGCCTATGGCGCCGAGCTGCCGGGCGATATTCAGGATGCATTCGATAAGCTGCTGAGCGAGGAGAACCTCAAGAAGCTGCAGAGCGTGCTTACGTGCATGTGTTACCTTCGCGATGCCGAGCGTGGCTTTGATATGTATGTGACCGAGGACGGCGTGAACTTTACGACGCTGACGACCAATGGCTTTAACGATCCGTATAACCATGGTCTGCGCACCTTTGCGGTGACCAACCAGGGTCTGTGCCTCGGTACCGCCAACCCGTTCTATGGCTGCCAGGTTTGGATCCAGCGCAAGGAGAATTCTGAGAATCCGGTCGATCCCGGTACTCCGGATCCGACGGAGCCCACGGATCCCTCGCAGCCGGGTGGTGGCGATCAGCCTGGTGGTAGCCAGACGGGCGGTAACGACCAGTCGAGCAGCACCACGACCACTGTCACGACGACCGCTAAGAAGACTCCGAAGGACGGCTCGCTGCCTCACGCTGGTGACTCGACCCTCACGCTGGTCTTGGGATTGCTGGTTGCAGCTGCCGCAGTGCTTGGCATTGCTCTCGTCTTGCGCAAGCGTTCTCGTCGCTAGACTCGACCACGCAGCTCGATGCCTTGGATATCGTCGAAGTTGATGGCGATATCCCTGAGTTTGAGCAGCTTGAACGCGGGTAGCACTTCGTCGAGAATGCCCGTGCGGCTACGATAGCCGTACGTATCGTAATAAGTGACGCGCACCAGGTCGCCGCGTTTGAGGCCCTCGAGCTTTTTCGAAAGCTCGAGGGCTTTTTCTTCTGTGAGTTCGCATTTGGGCTCAACAGTGATCTCTTGTTTGCGCACAAGCTCGTAGTATCCCGTGAGGGCGGCAAAGGGCATAAACTGCGCGGCACGGCCGGCGCGGATGGCGCCGTTGGCGGTGAGCTTGGGGTCGGCGGAGCGACGTCTTCCCTCGGGGTCCGCTAGACGTTCAAAAGGCGTCGGTAGCCGCATCGGCTGTTGTTGGGGCTTAGGCACGATGTCCTCCTACCTGATCGTTGCGTTCGCGTGCGGTGGCGCCGGCGGTAAAGCTTAATCCCTTGACGAGTGCGTTCTTGCCGTACTTACCCTTTACGGCCAGGACGGCGCGCGCCAGGTCGCGCTCGCGCTCATCGGCCTTAACATCGCTAAATAGGTTGATGGTGGCAAATTCCTCGGGCATGAGGTTGCCAAAGCCCAGGTTGATACGCTTGACCGGTCGTTTGGGATCGACAGTCTGCGCCCAGAGCTCATCGAAATAGCCCATGATCTTCTTAAACGAATTGGTGCGCTCAGGCAGCTTTCGCGAGGCGTTTGAGTGTGCAAAGAGTGCAGCATAGCCACCGCGCGGTTTGCCGCCGTGCTCTCCCACAAAGATGCCATCGATTGCCTGCGCCTCGCGCACCAGGCGGCGCCGTTCGTCATCGCGCTGGACGGGCTTGGGCGCACGGGGCGCGAGCTCGGGGCCGGCGGTTGCGGCGGGCTCGATGCTCGACGTGCTCGAACGCAAATGCCCACATCCGTCCACATATTGCGCTGTACCGCTGGCGTCGAGGCGGCGTATGTCGGCTCGTTCGCTCGCGTAGCCCACAAAGAGCGAGATGCTGTCGCAGACCACGTGCTTATCGACTAAGTCCAGCACAGCGTTGTCGACCATCTCGCGCAACACGGTGTAGGCTTGCTCATAGGCATAGCCTTTCGATAGCACTTGCCCCGTGGTTGTTGAGGTTGCCTGCGGGCGATAGGCCTGAATATCGGCGATGGTTGTCGGCTCACGCCCGAAGGCGTGGTCGATAAGATACTCGGCATTGACGCCGAGCTCGTCGTAGAGCAGGTTTTCGTCGAGCGCAGCGACGCCCATCAAATCGTAGACGCCGTACTTTTCGAGGCGGGCTGCCACGCCGGGTCCGATGCCCCAGATATCGGTGATGGGGCGATGGGGCCAGATTTCCTTGCGGAACGTCTCGTCGTCGAGTATGCCGATGCGGCTGGGTACGTGCTTGGCGGTAATGTCGAGTGCCACCTTGGCCTGGAATAGGTTGGGGCCGATGCCGACCGTTGCCGTGATGCCGGTGCGCGCCAGGACCTCGTCGCGCAACATGCAGGCGAAGCCTTCCGCATCGGTGTGATAGAGGTCCAGATAGGGTGTCACGTCGATAAAGCACTCGTCGATGGAGTAGACGTGAACGTCTTGCGGACTGACGTATTCCAGGTAGATACCGTAGATCTGCGCCGACACCTCCATGTAGTGCTGCATGCGCGGTACGGCCTTAATGTAGTCGATGCCATCGGGTATTTCGAACAGGCGACAGCGGTTGTGAATCCCGAGGTCTTTCATAGCCTGCGTGATAGCGAGACAGATGGTCGTGCGTCCGCGCGATTCGTCGGCAACGACCAGGCACGTAGTGAGCGGGTCGAGCCCGCGGTCGACGCACTCGACGCTGGCATAGAACGTCTTAAGGTCGATGCAGATATAGGTGTGACGCTCGTGCCCCACGCGTCCTCCCATCAAACACATGTTCTTATCGAATACATGTTCGATAATACCCGCTCGTCCGGATATCGTCAAAACCTGCCAAAAAGGGACTGGTTTGTTTTGGCAGGTATGGTTTTTGCGGCTGCATCGGGTTTTAACGCAGCTCTAAAGAGTGCGAAACAGCTCGGAAAACCTCGCTTCGTAGCATGGGTCTAACGATTGATCCGCCTATACGCACGGAAGGGTTGTGGAAAAGATGGTCAATTATGGGTTTGGTATGCCGACGCGCCTTGTTGCGGATGGAGACGTGGCTCGCTGGTGCGGACGATTGGTAGCTCACTACGGTGGCACCAAGGCGCTGGTCGTCCTGGGCGGCGACAGGCATACGCGCGATGAGCTTGTCTCGGCGGCACTTGGCTCGCTTGATCGAGCTCTGCTCGAGCGCGTGCTTTTCCGCTGCGGCTCGGTTGAGGGCGACGGGGGAGACGAGCTGATCGACGAAGCCGTGGCCCTGGCGACCGACGAAGGCGTGGACTTTGTCTTGGCGATTGGCGATGCCGATACTGCCGGCTTTGCGCGCGAGCTCGCCCGTCGCATGGCGGCGCTCGATGTCGGCGAAGACGGTTTTGTCCCTTATGGATGTATCGTCTCGGAGGGCAAGGTGCCTGCCGTCGTGGGGGCCGGCGAGGTTCCCGTTTTTGCCATCATCGCGCCCGAACTGCTGGAGGGCATTGGGTCTCCTCTGCGTGAGTTGCTCGGCAGCGTGTGCGCCGCGGCCTAATATTTGGCATAAAGGGATAGGTAATTTTTGATTGGTAAAGCGTTTGACCTGCCAAATTAAACCTGTCCCTTTTTGGTCGGTTGCCGTTTGGGGGCCGATTGGCAACGCTCGCTGATTATAGTCTTGACCTGCGCTAGAATAGTGGCATCTGAATGTCCGGGCGCATGGAGGCGTGCGCCCGTATGCTGAGGAGGACTCTATGGCAACTGTTGCCGCACCTATCGATGCTACGTCGACTGCCGCTTGGAAGGCGCTCGAGGCTCATCAGGAGAAGCTCGAGGCCGAAGGTATCGACCTCAAGGCCTGGTTTGCCGCCGATGCCGAGCGCGTGAACAAGCTGAGCTTTGACGCCGGTGACCTGCACTTCGATCTGTCGAAGAACCTGGTGACCGATGAGACCGTCAAGCTGCTGTGCGATCTTGCCCGCGAGGTGAAGCTCGAGGAGCGCCGCGACGCCATGTTCTCCGGCGAGCACATCAACACCACCGAGGACCGCGCCGTCCTGCACACCGCGCTGCGCCGCCCGGCAAGCGAGAAGGGCCAGCTCATCGTCGACGGCCAGGACGTCGTCGCCGACGTGCACGAGGTTCTCGACCGCATGTATGCCTTCGCCGAGCGCGTGCGCTCCGGTGAGTGGAAGGGTGTTACCGGCAAAAAGATCGAGCACCTGGTGTCCATCGGCATCGGCGGCTCCGATTTGGGCCCGGTCATGGCTTACGAGGCCCTGCGTCCCTATGCCGACGCCGGTATCGATTGCCGCTATATCTCCAACATCGATCCCAACGACCAGGCCGAGAAGCTCAAGGGTCTGGATCCCGAGACCACGCTCGTGATCATCGTCTCCAAGACCTTCACCACGCTCGAGACCCTCACCAACGCCCGCGAGGTCAAGACCTGGATGCTCGAGCAGCTCAAGGCTCAGGGTGCTATCGATGGCTCCGATGAGCAGAACGCCGAGGCCGTGGCAAAGCACTTCGTCGCCGTTTCCACCGCGCTCGAAAAGGTCGAGGCCTTCGGTATCGACCCCGCCAACGCCTTCGGTTTTTGGAACTGGGTCGGCGGCCGCTATTCCGTCGACTCCGCCGTGGGCCTGTCGCTGATCGTCGTGCTCGGCCCCGAGCGTTTCCAGCAGTTCCTCGAGGGTTTCCACGCCATCGACGAGTACTTCTGCAACACGCCGCTCGAGAACAATGTCGTCGCGCTGATGGGCCTGCTCAACGTCTGGTACGTCAACTTCTTCGGTTCCAAGAGCCACGCCGTGCTTCCGTACTGCCAGTACCTGCACCGTTTCCCGGCCTACCTGCAGCAGCTCACCATGGAGTCCAACGGCAAGCATGTCCGCTGGGACGGCAGCGCCGTGACCTCCGATACCGGTGAGATTTTCTGGGGCGAGCCCGGCACCAACGGCCAGCATGCCTTCTACCAGCTGTTGCACCAGGGCACCGTGGTGGTTCCGGCCGATTTCATCGCCTTCGCCAATACCGCCAACCCTGCGACCGATAGCGGTCAGGACGTGCACGAGCTGTTCCTGGGCAACTTCCTGGCCCAGACCAAGGCGCTCGCCTTTGGCAAGACGGCCGACGAGGTTCGTGCCGAGGGCACGCCCGAGCAGATCGTCCCGGCTCGTTGCTTTGAGGGCAACCGCCCGACGACCTCGATCTTCGGCGACACGCTGACCCCGTTTGCGCTCGGCGAGCTCATCGCCCTGTACGAGCACATCACGTTTGTCGAGGGCACGGTCTGGGGTATCGACTCCTACGACCAGTGGGGCGTCGAGCTGGGCAAGCAGCTTGCCAAGCAGATTACCCCGGCCTTCCACGACGATGCCGCCAAGGCCGAGCAGGACGCTTCGACCCAGGCGCTCATCGAGTTCTACCGCGCTCACCGCAAGTAGGATTCGCTGCGAAAACTAACGTATAGCCGACAAGGGCCCGTATCCGTTGGGATGCGGGCCCTTTGCTATTTGGATAGGATGGAATGTATCGGGAGGCGCTTCGACGGGCATCGGAATCGTCGAAGGCGCGCCGTTCATGTTTGGGACAATATGACATTTTTCCCGTTGCAGACAGAGCCGCAGTAGGTGTTCTGTATGATGGCTCAGGCAAGCTTGTTCAATGACAGGGAGGCATATATGGCAATCAAAGCCATCGCAATGGATATCGACGGTACGCTCACCAACGACCAAAAGGTCATCAGCCCACGTACGCGCGAGAAGTTGCTCGCGGTGCAGGAGTCGGGCATTAAGCTCATCTTGGCTTCGGGCCGTCCCGCATGGGGGCTGCACGCCTTGGCGCAGGAGCTCGACCTTCAAAACCATGACGGTCTGCTAGTTGCCTTTAATGGCGCGCATGTGGTCGACGCTCAGACCGATGAGGTCCTTTTTGACCAGGCCATGCAGGCTGACGAGCTGCACCGTCTAATTGATCACCTGCGCAATTTCGACGTGATCCCTATGATTTCGCTCGGTCGCGATTTGCACGTCGAGGACTCGTACCATTGCATGATCACGCTGCCTGACGGCTCGCAGAAGAATATCGTCAAGTATGAGCGCGATGCGTGCGATCTTAAGATTCGCGAGGTGGAGAGCTTGCATGAGGTCGTGGATACGTATCCCGTGGACAAGCTGCTGACGGCGGGCGATCCGACCTACCTGCAGGCGCATTACGAGGAAATGTATGCGCCCTTTACCCAGACGCTTTCGGGCATGTTTACGGCCGACTGGTACTTTGAGTACACGGCGCCCGGTATCGACAAGGCCCGTGCGCTCGGGGGTGCCCTGCCCAAGCTCGGCATTGATGCCAGTGAGGTCGTATCGTTTGGCGACGGCCAGAACGACAAGTCCATGATTGAGTGGGCGGGTACCGGTGTTGCCATGGGTAACGCCGTCGACGAGGTCAAAGCCGTGGCGCAGATGGTGACCGCCAACAACAACGAAGACGGCATTGCGGTGGCACTTGACCAGCTGCTGGGTTAGAATCGCCGATAGTGCATGGTTCGGGCGTCCGCTTGCGGGCGCCCTTTTGTTAGGGAGGGTGCCGTGTCCGCATTTCCGTTCGACGCCGTTATCTTTGACATGGACGGCGTCATTGTCGATACCGAGTATTATTACCTGGGCGAGACTGCCGCGTTTGCCAAGGAGCTTGGGCTTAACCTGACTCAAGAGGAGTTGAATGGGCAAGTCGGCACCTCGCATCAGTTCTTCCTGCATATGCTGGTCGATTGGTTTGAGCGCGCCGGTAAGGGGCATTTCACTGGCGAGGAAGCGTTGGCCCGTTGGGACGAGTGGGCGCATAAGCGTCCGCGCGACTATCAGGCTTTGATTAACCCAGGCGCCGTGGATACGATTCGAGAGCTGCCGCGCCGTGGCGTTCGCGTGGCGCTTGCCAGCTCGTCTCCCATGGATAGCATCGAGGAAGTACTCAATGCGTGCGGGCTGTCGGATGCCTTTGAGTATGTTGTGAGCGGCGAGCAGTTTAAGGAGAGTAAGCCCGAGCCCGACATCTACCTGCATGCGCTGGACCTGCTGGGGCTGCCCGCGAATCGCTGCTGCTGCGTTGAGGATTCCGTTCCGGGCATTACCGCGGGTAAGCGAGCCGGCCTGACGGTCATTGCCAAGCGCGAGGAGCGCTTTGGCTTTAGCCAGGATGCCGCGGACAAGATTATCGACCAGCTGCCAGAGCTGCTCACGCTTTCTTAGGAGCGTGGTAGTTGCGCGTTTTTCGGGTCTGATGAGTAAATGCCCGACATTTTGGTGCGACACCTAGCATACTTTATGCTAATGCGGGCTTAAGGGCTTGTTGAATGCCCTTGAGCCCGCTTTAGACTTAATTGTGCTGGGAGAGGGTATATGCCACCGACTGAAGGGCTAACTGACGGTAAAGCAGCGATACCGCTGTACCAACAGGTTATCGATATCATTAAAAACGAAATCAACTCCGGTGCCTACAAGGCGGGCGCGCAGATACCCAACGAATTTGAATTGGCTGAGAGCTATAAAGTTGGCCGCGTTACCGTGCGACGCGCTATTGAGGAGCTCGTCCAGCAGGGCTATCTAACGAAGCGACAGGGGAAAGGCACGTTTGTCAATGCCCCTAAGCTCAAGCGCAAAATTCGCCAGAAGGATGACGTCCAGAGTTTTTCGGACGCATGCCGCGTTAACGGAATGGAACCGGGGGCGCGTGTCATTTCGAGAAAGATACTGCCGGCGGATTCCACCGAAGCGCAGTTCTTTGGTGTTCCCGTTGGAACTGACTTGATTTGCGTTGAGCGCGTGCGTACTGCCGATGACGTCCCCGTCATGCTCGAGAACAACATATACGTTTACGAGGACAACGCCTATCTATCAACGGCACCTCTATCTAACCAATCCATTTTTGAGTTCGTGCGCAACCGGACGGGCCGCACGCCCGCGTTTACCGACCCGTGCACGCTCGAGATCGCGTGCGCGTCGCCCGAGGCCGCTCGGCTGTTGGCAGTTCCCGTTGGCGAACCCTTGTTTTATATGGAAGCCTTCTTTTTCGATGAGCAGCGGCGGCCGTTTATCATCGGTCGTCAGCGGATCGTTGGATCTCGTTACATTTTTGACATCTAGGACATTGTGAATGGAAACGCCCGGTGGATTATCTCACCGGGCGTTTCCATACCGTTCACGGCGCGAACGCAACCGTTCAACCGCGTCGCGGCAATCAGTTTGAAATTATCTTGATGACGGGAAAAGCTGCTGGTAATCTATGGGACGTCATAGAACGTTTGCTTTGCGTAAACGTTGAAGCGAGATGCGATGCAGTCTCGAGTTCTTTGGAGGTATCTATGTCAGATACGAAGGCGAAGAAGACAAACAGACGTTTTAAGTTCAAATTACCGCATGTCTATACGATCATGTTCTTGCTGATCGTTGTCTTTGCGGTTCTGACTTGGATCGTTCCCTCTGGTCAGTATCAGCGCAAGATGATTTCGACAGCGGCGGGCGAGCGTGAAGTCGCCGTTGCTGGGACCTATGAACAGGTCGATAAGAACTACACCGATTCCGAGACCGGCGAGACCATCAATCTGGGCCAGGATATCTTCGCGGTTCTGCAAGCGCCCACCAAGGGTATCCAAGAGGCTGCCGACGTCGTTGCGTTCGTCTTATTGATTGGCGGATCGTTCGCAATCATCACCAAGACCAACGCTTTGAATGCCGGCATGAGCCGTGTGATTAAAAAGCTCAAGAACAAGGACATCCTCATCATTCCCATCACGATGACGTTGCTGTCCATTTGCGGCACTACGTTTGGTATGTCTGAGGAAGCCCTACCGTTCTATGCCATCTTCATTCCCATCATGATGGGTATCGGTTATGACTCGATGACGGCATTCATCATCTGCTTCCTTGGTCCTAATCTGGGATATTGTGCCTCGACCATCGACCCGTTTAATGTTTTGATCGCCCAAGGCATCATTGGCATCGAGGGCAATCCGCAACTGTGGCTGCGCGCCATCTCTTGGGTCATCTTTACCGCCGTCGGTATCGCATGGGCGATGCGCTACGCCATGCGCGTCAAGAAAAACCCCGAGTCTTCCATTACGTACGAGGACGATAAGCTCAAGCGTATCGAGTTTTCCGTGACCGATGCCTCCATCGAGGAAGAGTTCACTACCCGTCAGAAGCTCGTGCTTATCGATTTTGCCTGCGGTATGGGCATTATCGTCTGGGGTCTTGTTACCCAGGGTTGGTACATGAATGAGATTTCCGCCGTGTTCCTTGGCATGGGCTTGCTTGCCGGTATCCTGGGTGGCCTTGACCAGCAGACGATCGCCGAGGAGTTCGTTAAAGGCATTGCCGACTTTGCGTACGCCGCCATCGTTATCGGTATCGCTCGCGGCATTCTGGTCATCGCCGAGGGCGGCATGATCATCGACACCATCCTCCAGGCGCTCGCTACTGCGCTCGCCGGTGCGCCCGCTGCCGTCTACACCACGTTTATGTATATCGTCCTTGGCCTGCTCTCTTTGCTGGTTCCCTCGAGTTCTGGACTTGCGGCGCTCACCATGCCCGTCATGGGTCCGCTGACCGAGCTTATGGGCCTCAATCCCGAAGCTGCCGTTACCGCGCTCCAGTTTGCTAATCAGACCATCAACACCATCAGTCCCGTGGCGGGCATGACGGTCGCCGGCCTTGCCGTGGCTAAGATTTCGTTTGGCCAATGGTGGAAGACCATTTGGAAGTTCTTCATCTTCATGGTCGTCTTTGGCCTGATCGTAACGGCAATCTCTGGCATGCTTCCGGTGTAGGTGGTTGTGATGTCTGATCGTTTGACGGTCCTGACGTCTAAGAGCGTCTTTACCGGTACGGGGGACCTGCCGTTTGAAGGTTTCGTAGCGGTTCGTGGCAATCGAATTGAGGCGGTTGGCACCAAGTGTGAGGTAGCTTCGTATTTGACCCAAGCGGACGAGGCAGTTGACCTGGGCGACCGCACCGTCATGCCCGGCCTGATCGATGTGCATACCTTCTATACGGGCTGGGCGCTGCGGACGTTGGGGTCTGATCTGTCCGGCGTCGCTGATGCTAAAGAGGCCGTGTCGCTCTTGCGTGCATGGAAAGATGATCATCCGGATTGCGCGGCGGCTTTTGGCCACAACCTGCCCGAAACGTTGGCATCGGATGCCGAGAACGCAAATACAGCAGCTGCGTTTGACGAGTGTTTTGGTGATATCCCTGTCGTCTGCTTTACACCGGGCGCGGAGACCTGCGTTCTCAATGCTGCAGCCAGTGCGCGATACGGCTTTACACCCCAGGCGTGCTATGCCGAGAAGATCTGGCGCATGATGAGCGACTTCCTCGCGCTGCCCGAGGTGCGTGCCGGGTATTCGGACTACATGAGCATGCTTAACGAGCGCGGCGTTACCGCCATCAAGGAGATGGCGTTTGATGACTACTACGGCTTTGCCGACGAAATGGCTCGCCGTGAGGAATCTGGTGAGCTGACGGTTCGCGTCTCTATGATGTCGCAGCCGGTGGGCGCTGGTGCAAATCTGGCATATGCTCGCGAGGCACGAGAGCGCTTCCGGGGACCGTTCGTTCGTTTTTCTGGCTTCAACCGTATGACCGATCGCGGCGTATGGGCGGGGCTTGCCGAGATGATAGACCCCTATGAGGACTCGGCCGATGCGGGCGCTGCCGGCAAGACGGTCGTCGAGGAGCCAGAGTGGGATCTGATTGAGAACGAGCTGCGTGCAATTGATGCTGACGGCTTCCGATATTCCTTGCATTGCCAGGGGGATGGCGCCGTTCGTCGCACCGTGGCGCTCTATGCCTCGCTGCCTCGAGACGAGCATGGACGGTTGCTTCGCCGCCATGCGATTACCGATCTCGAGAACTCTGACCCGACCGATCTTGTCGAGTTTGGCAAGTTAGGTGGAATTTGCGAGGTCTATCCGCAGATTCTGACGCTAGACCGGCGCGAGGATTGCCTGTCGATGATGCGTCGACAAATTGGCGAGACGCGACTTTTGCACAGCTGGAATCGCCGCGGCATGGAAGATTCCGGATGCACGGTGTGCTGTGGCACGGATTTACCGCTGCTGATTCCGAGCCTGGGCGAGTCAATCTACAGCGCGTGCGGCGGATTCTTCGCCGACGGACTGCCCGTGAATGAGGTCAACGCGCTGACGCTTGTCGAGCTCTTGCGCGCTTGGACTGCCGGGGGCGCGTACGACCTGATGCGCGAAGACGAGCTGGGTACGCTTGAGGCTGGCAAGCTTGCCGATATCTGCGTGCTCGATCGGGATGTGTTCGACCTCGATTATCGCGACGCACGCGATCTTGCGGTTGATATGACGATGTCGGACGGACAAATCGTGTTCGATCGAAATAAGGAGGCATAAGATGTCTGAATCCAAACCGACGCTGCGCCGCGAACAGATTGCGGGCATGAATATCCACTACATCATGTGGTCGCTCGATTACTTCCTTGATGTGCAGCAGCGCTTGGGCTTTGAGTCCATTGAGCTGTGGTGCGCGGAGCCACATGTGACGCTCGACCACACGGGCTACTTTGAGGCTGAGGTCCTGGCGAAAAAAGCTGCAGACCGTGGGCTTAGGTATCGTACTCTGTGTCCCGAGAATGTTGTCTATCCTTGGCAGTACTGCGCACGCAAGCCGCTGCATGAACAGCGCAGCTTGGCGTACTTTAAGCACGGCATTGAGCTTGCCGAGGTACTTGGGTGCGACCGTATGTCCGTCAACTCGGGCTGGGGCGACTGGGACGAGGACCGCGAGGAAGCCTGGAAGCGCAGCCGCGAGCACTTGTCCATTCTTGCGGAGTATGCCGGCGAGCACGGTCTGGTGCTTACGATGGAAAGCCTGCGTCCCGAGGAGAGCAACCTTGTGACGACGGTTTCCGATGCGAAGCGCATGATTGACGAGGTCGCGAGCCCGTACTTACAGCCCATGGTTGATACAACCGCGATGGGCGTTGCAGGCGAGACGCTCGAGGACTGGTTTGCCGCCTTTGGTGATGGGGCAATTCACGAGATGCACTTTATCGACGGTGACCCGTATGGCCATCTGGTGTGGGGCGATGGCAAGCACGATATGGACGCCTTCGTCGCCACACTCAACGCCCATGGTTTCGACGGCATGCTGGGCCAGGAAATCACGGACGGTCGTTACTACGATGACCCGGCGGCGGCAGATGCCAAGAACATGGCCGCATTCGAGAAATATCTGATTGACTAAAACAACTATCGGCCACGCAGCCAACGTCATTGATTGCGGCCAAACAAGAAAGGAACTGGATATGAACGCACACGATCTGATCAAAGAGGCAATTGCCGAGAAGGGCAAGTTCGACAGCGTCTACTGGATTGCTTGCGGTGGCTCCATGATCGATTTGATCCCGGCTCATGAGCTTCTGCAGCGCGAGGCAACCACCTTCACTTCGTATATCTATACCGCGCGTGAATTCGACATTATGCGTCCGCGTCGTCTGGGCGAGAAGTCCCTGGTCATCGCTTGCAGCCACAGTGGCAATACCCCGGAGGTCGTCGAGGGCTGCGAGATTGCCCTTGCCGCCGGCGCTACGGTGATCGCCCAGACCGACAACGCTGGATCTAAGATCGACTCCGGCAAGTGGACCACGTGGGTCTACCCGTGGGGCGAGGGTGTGCCGCAGGCCGAGGTCCCCGCTGGTATTTCGCTGTCGCTTGCGGCAGAGCTGCTCGATCAGCAGGAGGGCTACGCCGATCTTGCCGATATGTATGCCGGTATCGCCGAGATGGATAAGATCCTTCCCCCGGCACGCGAGAAGGTAAATGCCGAGCTGGGCGATCGCTTTGCCAAGCTTTGCCAGGAGCACGAGTTCTTCTATATTCTGGGCAGCGGTCCCAACTTTAGCCAGACCTACGGTTTCGCTATCTGCTCTCTTATGGAGATGCAGTGGCAGCACTGCAGCTACATCCACTCTGCCGAGTACTTCCACGGCCCCTTCGAGGCTACTCAGGATGGCGTTTTTTACTTCCTGCAGATGGGCTCCAGCGAGTGCCGTGCTATGGACGAGCGCGCCCTGGCGTTCCTTAAGACGCATACCGATACGCTGATGGTGCTCGATGCCAAGGAGTACGGTATGGAAGCCGTGCCGGCGAGCGTCCGTGCCTATCTGGATCCGGTGCTGTTCTACGCCATGAACTGCGAGCTGCGTGCTGCACGCGGCAAGGTGTTTGATCACGATCCCGATTTCCGCCGCTATATGGGTGTTGTCGAGTACTAGAAGGGACAAAGGCCATGGCATTTAACGTTAACGCGCTCGGATTTGGCGACAACGTCGTCGATCGCTACGAGCATATCCACACCATGTATCCCGGCGGCAATGCGGTGAACTTCGCCGTTTATGCCAAGAAATGCGGTGCCGCACGCTCCGCATACATGGGCATTTTTGGCAATGACGCCGCTGCCGAGCATGTCATTGCAAGCCTCGAGGATGAGGGCATCGAGCTTGACAAGTGCGAGCAGATGATTGGCGAGAACGGAGCGGCTCGCGTGACCGTCGTTGACGGTGACCGTGTCTTCCTTGGCTCCAACGAGGGCGGTATCCGTGGCGATGCGCGCTATGTCCTCGATCGCTTTGACCTTTCGTACATGAAGCAGTTCGATGTGGTTCATTCGGGCAACTATTGCTTTACCGAGCGCGAGCTGCCCAAGCTGAAGGCTGCGGGCGTCACGGTCTCTTTTGACTTTTCGGACGACTCCACCGACGAGTACTACGAGCAGATTGCGCCCTACGTCGATTTTGCTTTCTTTAGTGCGGCGGATGCCGCGAGTGAGGACGAAATCCGCGAGCGTTTGGCATGGGTGAAGGGCTTGGGTCCGCGTTTTGTGTCGGCTACGGCGGGCGCCGAGGGCTGCATTGCTTATGACGGCGAGCGTTATTACCGCCAGCTGGCTAAACCGGTAACGGACATGAAGGACACCATGGGAGCGGGCGACTCGTTCCTCACCTCGTTTTTGATGTGCTATCTCGATTCCGCCAAGCGTGGTGAGGATGGCGCCGAGGCCATCGAGCGCGCGCTCGACTTTGCTGCCGGGTTTGCCTCGACCGTGTGCGGCATGGAAGGTTCTTGGGGCCACGGAGCACCAATCGTCGAATAGCCGAGCGGTCCCGGGGAGGTGCAGGATCCTCCCCGGGACCTCGTGTGCAAAACATGCCAAATATGAGTAATGTATCCATTCCGGTAACAGTACTCATATTTGGCATTTTTTGCCCACAGGGGTTAGCGAAGGTCAAATACAGAGCGCGCATTTGCTAAAACTGCCGACTCGATGCGCTTTGCGTCACAGTCTTTGAGCGAGGCGATGCGCTCTGAGGTTCTTGTGAGCGATCTGATGAGCGACTGCGCGCTTGTTTCTGTGTTTGGCTCGGCCGGCGCATCGGTCTCGAGCAGTAGACGGTCGAGTGGAATCTGTCGGGCATATTCGCGACCGCGCTTGGTGGCGAGCATACGCTCGTTCACGGAAAAATAGCAGCCTGCGTTTCGCGCACGGGCGAGTTCGTCCGAAGTGCCGCTAAACCAGTGGAAGATGATAGCGGGGGAGTCGGGGTTTGGGATGAGTAGTCCATGCGATTCGAGGATGTCCAGTACGGCTCCTGCCGAACGAACGGCGTGAATTGATATTACGCGCCCGGTAAGAGGATGCTGCACGAGTGTATCGCAGAGCCGGTCAAATGCCTGTATTTGTAGCGGCTCACTTCCATCAAAGCGCGCGGAAAAGTCGAGTCCCACCTCGCCAACAAAACGCTCTTGCGCGGCAATTTGGCAGAGTAGGTCAATTTCTGCGTTGCCGCATCGCTCGTCGGCGAGCCACCGGGGATGGAGGCCGATACCCTTGATGACGGTAGGAGGGCGACGGGTTCGCCTATGTGCGCTAGCGAAGTCACGTGGATCGACGCCGCAATCAAATAGACCCAAGCCCAGCGCCGTTGCCTCATCGGCAACGGCGTCCGGGTGAGCCATTAAATCAAGATGGCAGTGTGCATCAAATAACCGGGGCTCCATCTCGGCGCGCTCCGCTAGTCTAGGCGCTGGCCATCGGCGCGCACGCGCTCGGTGCCGCGGCCACTGATCTGGCGGATAACCTCGCCGGCGATCATCTGGCCCATGATGGGCGGCATAAAGCTGGCGGTTCCCAGCTCGGTGCGCTCGTGGATATTGGAAGGGTCGCGGGGCTGAGTCTTAACCGATTCCTCGCAGCTAAACAGTACATGTAGGCTCTTGATTCCGCGCTTCTTGCATTCTTTGCGCATGATGCGGCTCATGGGGTCACGTACCGTATCGAAAATGTCGGCAAAGCGGAGGCACTCGGGATGGAGCTTGTTGGCCCCGCCCATGGAGCTAACCAAACGAATGTCGTGGTCCTGAGCATATTTGGCAATGGTGAGCTTGGCCGAGATGGTGTCGATGGCGTCGACGACGTAGTCGAGCTTGCCGTCTGTTTGCTCCAAAACGCTCGCGAAGAACTCGTCGATGTTGTCGCTCAGCAGGTATTCGGTGCGCTTGATAACGGTGGCGGCGGGATTGATATCGCGAATCATGGCTTCCATCACGTCAACCTTGCGCTTGCCGATGGTGCTGTGAAAGGCGATGGCCTGGCGATTGATATTGCTGGGCGCGATGATGTCCTTGTCCAGAATTACAAAATGACCAATGCCGCCGCGGGCAAGTGCCTCGCAGCAATTGGAGCCCACGCCTCCGCAGCCGAGCACCAACACCGTGGCGTTGGCGAGTTTATTGAGTGCCTCGCGGCCCATGATGATCTCGAGCTTGGTATCGCGCGTCTCGACGAGAGCAGCAGTTTTGGTCATAGACATCCTCCGATGGGGAAGCGAATCGTGTTTTAGCTATCGTCATTATAGGTATTATCGCGATTTCATTTGAGCCCTTGGGGCTTGTTGAAATGGGATCGGGATTCGCATAAGATTGAAGCAGATGGCACCCGTTGCAGCGGGTTGGCCAACTCCGAAACACGTTTATGGCGTGAGAAGTGGCCGTCTTCGCATTACGCGGGGGCGGCTATTTCATTCGACCTCCAATGTGGATGCCGAGCTCCACAGCCGCGATTACAAGCAATAACAACGTCAGGACATCGTCAATACTCATAGTCCATCTCCTTCTCGGGTAGAGGGAGCTGGCCCATCTGCTTCAACTTCCATTATAGCTAAATACGAACGAATGTTCTATAGATGCTGCTGTATTAGATAATTAGACAAACATCTAAATATCGAGTATAGTGTGCGCGTCGAACGAAATGATGAGAGGAGGTCTTATGCCGGGAGAGGGTTTTAAGGCGCTGGCCGATCCTACACGGCGTCACATTTTGGAACTGCTGCGCGAGGGCAATCGCACGGCCGGGGAGCTTGCCGAGCATTTTGACATCAGCAAGCCGTCGTTGAGCCATCACTTGGCGACGCTCAAAAACGCCGGGTTGGTGACCGACGAGCGCCATGGCCAAAACATCGTATACAGCTTAAATACCACCGTCATGCAGGATTTGATTGGTTGGTTTATGGGCTTTACAAACACGGAAGGTGATAAGGATGAATAACGAAAACAAGGGCATTCACGCCACGGGGGTATCGCGGCGTGTGTGGATTGCGCTGATCGCTCTGTGCGTCGCCAATGTCGTAGCGCACCTCATGGTGATGCCGAGCTTGCCTGGGCAGATTCCCACGCACTGGGGCGCGAACGGCGCCGTCGACGGTTGGGGTCCCAGCTGGATGGCCTCCGCGCTCGGCGTGCTGCCTCTGGTGCTTCTCGCAATGTTCTGCGTGGTGCCGCGCATCGATCCCAAAGGTGAGGCATATCGAACCTCGGGCAAGTTCTATCAGGGCTTCGTAATCGCCTTCACCTTGTTCATGTGCGCCGTAAGCTGGTTGGGTGAGCTTACGGTCTGGGGCGTGGTGCCGGCGGTCGGTTCGGTCAACGTGCTGATTTCCGGTGCTATCGGTTTGCTGTTCATCGGCGTAGGCAACTACTTGCCGCGTGTGAAGCAGAACTATACGCTCGGTATCAAGACGCCTTGGGCGCTTGCCGATCCCGAGAACTGGCGCCGTACGCAGCGCTTTGGCGGTGCCTGCTTTATGGTGCTGGGTGTTGGCCTGATTGCGATGGGCGTGGCAGGTGCGGTGCTTTCGAGTGAAGTCGTCGCCGCGGTGATTGCGGTTCTGGCGTTTGGTTCGGTCGGAGCCGTCTACGTCTACTCGTATCTGCTGTGGCGCAAATCTCAGCGGGCTGTTCGTTAAGGTTGCGGAAAACTAGCGTACGCAGTTCATAGTGTGTCCCGGGGGACTTTTCCCAGGTAGTATTAGGGGTGTGGGCAACCATGCCCCTTTTTCGCTAAGTTTCAGAGCCGGTTTCCTCATTTCGTTTCCACTAAAGCGAATCAAGAATAGGGAAACAGCAGGTAGAAAGGATAAAACAGGCAAATGGCAGAGTTTATCTACCAGATGTATCAGGCTCGCAAGGCCCATGGCGACAAGGTAATCCTTGACGACGTGACTCTGAGTTTCTACCCTGGCGCCAAGATCGGCGTTGTGGGTCCCAACGGCATGGGTAAGTCGACCCTGCTCAAGATCATGGCCGGCATCGAGGAAGTTTCCAACGGCGATGCCAGGCTTACCCCCGGCTACACCGTGGGTATCCTGCAGCAGGAGCCGCCGCTCGACGACGACAAGACCGTCATCGAGAACGTGCGCATGGCATTTGGCGACATGATCGCCAAGGTCGATCGCTTCAACAAGATCGGCGAGGAGATGTGCGACCCGGATTGCGACATGGCCGCCCTCATGGCTGAGATGGGAAAGCTCCAGGACGAGATCGACGCCGCCGACGGCTGGGATATCGATTCCAAGCTCGGCCAGGCCATGGACGCCCTGCAGCTGCCCGATTCCGACATGCCGGTCAACGTACTTTCCGGCGGCGAGCGCCGCCGCGTGGCCCTGTGCAAGCTGCTGCTCGAGGCTCCCGACCTGCTGCTGCTCGACGAGCCCACGAACCACCTGGACGCCGAGTCGATCCTGTGGCTCGAGCACTTCCTGCACAACTACCAGGGCGCGGTGCTTGCCGTCACGCACGATCGCTACTTCCTGGATAACGTTGCCGAGTGGATCTGCGAGGTCGACCGCGGTCACCTTTATCCCTACAAGGGCAACTACTCCACGTATCTGGAGACCAAGGCCGCGCGTATCGAGGCACAGGGTAACCGCGATGCCAAGCTCGCCAAGCGCATGGAGGCCGAGCTCGAGTGGGTACGCAGCTCGCCCAAGGCTCGCCAGGCCAAGAACAAGGCCCGTCTGGCTCGCTACGAGGAGATGGAGGCCGAGGCCCGCGCAAGCCAGAAGCTCGACTGGACCGACATCCGCATTCCCGTTGGACCGCGTCTGGGCAACAAGGTGCTCGAGGCCCATCACCTGCACAAGGAGTTCGATGGCCGTGTGCTCATCGACGACCTTTCTTTCACCCTGCCGCGTAACGGCATCGTGGGCGTCATCGGCCCCAACGGTGTGGGCAAGACTACGCTCTTCAAGACCATCGTGGGCCTGGAGCCGCTGACTTCGGGCGAGCTCGAGGTGGGCGAGACCGTCAAGATCTCCTATGTCGATCAGAACCGTTCTGGCATCGACCCCGACAAGAACCTGTGGGAGGTCGTCTCGGATGGCCTGGACCACATGATGGTCGGCGAGACCGAGGTCCCCAGCCGCGCGTACGTGGCGAGCTTTGGCTTTAAGGGCCAGGACCAGCAGAAGCGCGCTGGCGTACTCTCCGGTGGCGAGCGCAACCGTCTGAACCTGGCGCTCACGCTCAAGCAGGGCGGCAACCTGCTGCTCCTCGACGAGCCCACGAACGACCTCGACGTCGAGACACTGTCCTCGCTCGAGGCGGCGCTGCTCGAGTTCCCGGGCTGCTCGGTGGTCATTAGCCACGATCGTATGTTCCTGGACCGCGTCGCCACGCACATTCTGGCGTGGGAGGGCACCGACGAGAATCCGGGCAACTGGTATTGGTTCGAGGGCAACTTCGAGGCCTATCAGGCCAATCGCATCGAGCGCCTGGGCGAGGACGCGGCCCAGCCGCATCGTATCCACCGTAAGCTGACGCGCGACTAATTTGTTACGCGGTTTTACCAAACCGCGTAACTACTCGACGCTGCGCGGGCCGCAAGCACCCCATCTTGCCGTTCAAACCGTCGCTCGCGTACCGAAGTACGCGTCGCTCCTCTTTCACGGCAACCTGGGGCACTTGCGGCCCGCTCGCTGTTGGTCACGAAACATCGATGAATGCTAATAAAAGCGGCTCAAATCCTGATTTGGATTTGAGCCGCTTGTCGTTACTGCTCGGGCTCTTCGACTTTGTCGATGGCCCAGGCGGCACCGAGGCCGCCAGTGGTGTTGCGGCGGATGCGCACGGCAACCTCGCGACGCTCGCCGGCCTGCGTGTAGCGCAGGGGGAAGCTTGCGCGGTTTCGCGCGGCCTCGATGGTACCGCGCTCGCGGGCGATCCAGTAGTACTCGCCGACGATGCCGAGCGTGTCGGCGCCGTAGGGGAGATAGGTCGACAGCTGGTGCAGAAGCGGGCCGGGGCAGAAAACCTCGGTTGCGAAATCGATGGGGAAGTCCTCGGGGATGGTGGGCGCTGCGGGCGCGGGGGTTGGGGCCGCTGCGGGTACCGAAGCCGGTGCCGGTGCGGGAATTTGGTCGCAAGCAGCGGCGGGCACGGACTCGATGACGGGTGCGGGCTCTGGCGTCGTCTTCGGCTTGATTGTGGAATCTGCGGGCTTCACGGTGACGGGCGCGTCTGCAGCTTCAGTTTCAACCTCAACCTGCGTCGAGCTCTCATTCTCGACGCTCGGCTTTACCTCGATGGGCGTGGATGCCATGGTGGTGATGCCGGCGTTGGCGTTCTCGGGGTCATAGACGACCGTGAGCGAGATGGCGGGCTGCGGCGTCTCGGGCTCCGGCGCCGACTCGGTAGCGTCTTGATCTGCGGGCTCGTCGGACTGATCGTCCTCGGCCTCGTTGCCAAAGACATCGCTGTTTTGGAACGCAGGCGTCTCGGGTTGGTCAGCAGCTTCTTTGGTTGTCGACTTGGGAGCCTCGTTGAGCTCCACAGTGGCTTCCTGCTCGGATATGACTTCGGAATCGGTCGTGGCGGCGATTTCGGTTTCGGCTTCTGCCGTTACCTCAATAGCGACTTCGATCTCTGTCTCGGGCTCGGGTTCCGGCGCGGCTTCAACCATGGTTTCTGGCTCGGTGCGCTTAACGTGCTTGGGGCGCACGGCCTTGAGGTCCTTCTCACCGCGCTTTTTCTTTTTGTAGGACTGCTTGGCGCCCTTGGCGGTCTTGGGCTTGTCCTCGCCCTTGGCAAGTGCGGCATCCCAGGCCTCGTTGGCGATGACGGTGGCATACAGGCGGCCGCCCTTAAAGACAGTCAGTTTAATGCAGTCGTCGAGTTCCTCGAGCAACTCGCGCGTGGACTCGAAGCCCAGGTCATAAGCGGTCATGTCGCCAGCGGCGAGCGCCTCTTCGACCTGCGTCATAAACGTTTGCTTGCCGCATCCAATCGCATCGCGCAGCAGGCGATACAGATAGATGTGGTTGCCCAGCGAAAGCGTGGGCCTAACTATTGTCTTGCTCATGGCAAATCTCCTCTTTACACATGTAAAGCATCTTACCATCGCATGGCGTTCGCCATGGCGGCGCCCAAGGCAAACGGGCGCGAACCGCTTTCGATTCGCGCCCGTTGTACAGGTCGGTTATCTATGAGAGGCAAACGTGCTTAGTTGCCCGATGCCGTGCCTTGGCTCGAGTTGTCAGATGCCGTGCCGGAAGCGGTTCCGCTCGAGCTGTTGGTGTTGTTACTGTCTGCCGTGCCCGTTCCCGACGTGGTGTCGCTCATCTGGCCTCCCGTGTTCGGCTGTGAACCGTCAGTCGTTTGGCTTGAGTCGGTCGTGCCGGACGGCGTGCCACTGTTGGCCGTAGAGGAATCGGTGCCCTGCGATTGGTTTTGGGTGTTCGAGGACGAATTGGCAGAGGTAGGACTGTCTTGCGTGTCGTCCGTCTGTGCCTGCTGATCCTGCGGCTGAGTGTTGCCATTTGCATCGCTCTCGGTCGTGCGCGACGACAGGATTGGCTCGGGACGCTCGCCCAGACCCTCACCGGCAGTGGTGATAAGGATGGCGCCGGCGCAGGCGATGACCGCGACGATGGCGATGGCGATCGAGAAGACGATGACCTTCTTTTGTGTCTGGCTGCGCTCTGCCGCCGCCTTGGCGCGCAGACTGTTGGGGGCGACGCGCGCCGTGGTCGCGCGTCCCGCAACCTGGCGCATCTCCTGCGTGGTCGCGGCGCCACCTAGGTGCTCCTCGACATCGGGCTCAACGGGCTCGTAGGCGCCGGCAGGGTAGTCGACAGCGGCATGCGTGCCCTTGATTGCTTCGGCGCTGGCAGAGATAAAGTGGCGATAGACCTGCGAGGACACAACAGTGATGACTGAGCTCACAGCGGCACCAATCACCGAGCCGGCAATGCCGATCTTTGAAGCAAGCGCCACGCTCGTGGCGGCAGCTGCGGCGCCGGCGATGATCTGGGGAATGGAAATGTCGTCGAACAGGCCCTTTTTGGGCGCGATGGCCATGGTCTGTCCAATGGAATGGTTTTCGTGTACGCCGTTGTTGAGCGATGCCGGCGTCATGACGCGCGTGCGCGGCGCGTCGGTGTACTTGGTTGTCATACGGGGTCCTCCCGGTGTAAATCTGCTTCGTTTCGTGTAGCCATCAGGGTACCCACCAGATGTGAATCGTACGTGACATTTAACAGATACCATCAACTCATCAATTGCTCACCAAGTTGGTGGGATGCGGTTACACCCGGCGGTTGAACTACAATAGGGCTTGCTAATTGTTGTGAATGGCGTCTACGCACGGGAGCATTCTTATGAATCTTCACCTTTCTCAGTCTGATGGCTTTTTGCGTGTGGCGGCGGCGTCGCCGC
>CABUSE010000002.1 GCA_902494135.1 uncultured Collinsella sp.
GAGAACATCCTGACGAGCGGCTGTCTGGGACCGGGCCAGATGCTCGAGGTCGATTTTGCCCGCGGCCGCGTCATCTACAACGACGAGCTGCGCGCCCGTTACGCCAAGGAAAAGCCCTACCGTGATTGGATTGCCGAGGAGACGCTGACCGTTGACGCGCTCGATGAGCCCGTTGCGACAATGCCCGCCGAGGACGCCGAGGTGCCCGCCGCCGTGCGCATGGCCAAGCTCGGCTACCACTGGGATGACGTCGACGAGGTCGTGCGTCCCATGGCCCAGCAGGGCAAGGCCCCGCTCGCCTCGATGGGCATCGACGCGCCGCTGGCCTGCCTGTCCAAGAAGACGCGCTCGTTCTTTGACTACTTCTATCAGCTGTTCGCCCAGGTCACGAACCCGCCGATCGATGCCCTTCGCGAGCATATGGTCACCTCGACCACGCTCTACCTGGGCAACCACGGCAACCTGCTCGAGGACTCCCGTACGGCCTGCCAGCTGGTGCGCCTGGAGCGCCCGCTGCTGAGCGAGGAGGAGTTCGACCGCATCTGCGCCATCGACCGCGTGGGCTTTAAGACCCGTCGCTTCCGTGCCGTGTACCGCCGCGATGCCGGCGAGGGCGCGCTGCAGGCTGCGCTCAAGCAGCTTGCAGAGGACGTTGAGGCTGCGGTCCGCGACGGCGTGAACATCGTGGTGTTGAGCGATCGTGCCGCTGCGGGCGAGGTGCCCGTGCCGTCGCTGCTCGCTGTGGGCTGCGTGCACAACCACCTGATCCGCGCCGGCGTGCGTACCTTTGCCGACATCGTGGTGGAGTGCGGCGACGCTGTGTCCCCGCATGACTTTGCAGCGCTGGTGGGTTACTCCGCTAGTGGCATCTATCCGTACAACGCACATGCGTGCATCCGCGATCTGGCGGCACGCGGCGACCTGGACGTGACGGCCGAGCAGGGCATCGCCAACTACAACAAGGCTGCGACAGCGGGCATCGTCTCCATCATGTCCAAGATGGGCATCTCCACGGTGCAGAGCTACCATTCGGCGCAGATCTTCGAGGCCGTGGGCTTTACGCCGGAGTTCGTCAACGCGTACTTCGCCGGCACGGTGAGCCGTGTGGGCGGTATGGGTGTCGAGGACGTCGAGCGCGAGCAGAATGAGCGCTACGACGCCGCGCTCGCTATCCTTAAGAGCCCGGCTCCCGATCAGCTGCCCACGCTGGGTCTGACCAAGTGGCGCCCGCTCGGCGGCGAGGATCACCTGATCGACCCTCAGACCGTCTACCTGCTGCAGACCGCCTGCCGCGAGGACAGCTACGACACCTTTAAGGAGTACAGCGCCCGCCTGCACCGCACCGGCCGTGCCGTGCGCCTGCGCGACCTGCTGGACTTTGATGCCAGCGGCCGCACGCCGGTTTCGCTCGACGAGGTGGAGCCCGCGCTCAACATCGTCCGCCGCTTTAACACCGGCGCCATGTCGTACGGTTCCATCAGCAAAGAGGCACACGAGTGCATGGCCATCGCCATGAACCGCCTGCATGGCCGTTCCAACTCGGGCGAGGGCGGCGAGGACCCGCGTCGCGAGACCCCGCTGGCCAACGGTGACTCCAAGAACTCCGCCATCAAGCAGGTGGCAAGTGCGCGCTTTGGCGTGACGAGCCGCTATCTTTGCAGCGCCTTTGAGATTCAGATCAAGATGGCCCAGGGCGCCAAGCCCGGCGAGGGTGGCCACCTGCCCGGCAAGAAGGTCTACCCCTGGATCGCCGAGGTCCGTCAGTCCACGCCCGGCATCGGCCTGATCTCGCCTCCGCCGCACCACGACATCTACTCCATCGAGGACCTGGCGGAGCTTATCTTCGATCTTAAGAACGCCAACCCCGGCGCGCGCGTGTCGGTCAAGCTGGTCAGCGAGGCCGGCGTCGGCACCATCGCCACCGGCGTGGCCAAGGGCACTGCCGACAAGATCTTGATCAGCGGCCACAATGGCGGCTCGGGTGCCGCTGCGCGCGACTCTATCTGGCACGCGGGTCTGCCGCTGGAGCTTGGCCTTGCCGAGGCCCAGCAGACGCTGCTGCAAAACGGTTTGCGCTCACGCGTGGTGCTCGAGGCCGATGGCAAGCTCATGGACGGCACCGATGTTGCCGTCGCCTGCCTGCTGGGTGCCGAGGAGTTTGGCTTTGCGACCATGCCGCTCATCTCCATGGGCTGCCTCATGCAGCGCGACTGCCAGCAGGATACCTGCCCGGCCGGCATTGCCACGCAAAACTGTCGCTTGCGTCGCGGCTTCCGCGGCAAGCCCGAGCATGTTGAGCACTTTATGCTCTTTGTTGCCGAGCAGCTGCGCGAGGTCATGGCGAGCCTGGGCTTCCGCACCGTCGACGAGATGGTCGGCCATCCCGAGTGCTTGCGCCAGATCGAGGTCCCGGGCAACCGCAAGGCCAACCTGCTCGATCTGTCGCCCGTGCTGGCGAGCGCGACCTGTGAGTTCGGTGCCCATATCCCGGGTGCCGACGGCCGCCACTTCCTGCCGCAGATGGCCGCGGACAGCGAGCTCGACAAGACGCTCGACTCCACGCTGTTTGTGCCCTATACGGCCGATGCCCGTGCGCACCTGCGTCCGATTCGCTTCCGCGCCGATATCGCCAACGTCAACCGCTGCGTGGGCACTATCCTGGGCAACGCGGTGACCAAGGCACATCCCGAGGGCCTGCCCGCCGGCTCCATCACCATCGATTGCGATGGTTCGGCCGGTCAGAGCTTTGGCGCCTTCCTGCCGCGCGGCATTACGCTCAACGTGTGCGGCGACGCCAACGACTACTTTGGCAAGGGCCTTTCGGGCGGCGAGGTGTCGGTGCGCCCCAACCCGCATGCGACCTACAAGTTCGATGAGAACATCATCGTGGGCAACGTTGCGTTCTTTGGCGCCACGAGCGGCCGCGGCTTTATTAACGGCCTGGCCGGCCAGCGTTTTGGCGTGCGCAACTCCGGTGCCACCGTGGTGGTCGAGGGCTGCGGCAACCATGGCTGCGAGTACATGACGGGTGGTCTGGCGCTCATCCTGGGCGAGGTCGGGCAGAACTTCGCCGCCGGCATGACGGGTGGCGTGGCCTATGTCTTTGACCAGTACGGCACGCTCGATGCCCGTGTGAACCACGAGAGCGTCGAGCTTAAAGCCCCGATGGCCGGCGAGCTGGCGCAGATTCGCGAGCTCATTCAGGAGCACGTGGACGCGACGCAGAGCCCGCGCGGCATTAAGCTGCTCTACAGCTTTGAGACGATGAGCAAGCACTTTGTGAAGGTCATTCCGACCGAGTACGAGCGCGTGCTGGCGATTGTCGCTGCCGCCGAGGCCGTCGGCAAGACGCATGCGCAGGCCGAGGAGCTGGCGTTTGACATTGTGACCGGTCGCGCGAGTGACGCGGATGTTGCTCGCTTCGATGTTGCGGGCGGTGCTGCGGGTGCTGCGCCCACCACCGCCAGCTCTGTTGCTTCGACCAAAAAGGAGGCGTAAGTGCCATGGGTAAGCCCGGTGCTTTTCTTGATATCGATCGCGTGACCCACGAGCTGCGCCCCGTGGAGGAGCGCAGCCGCGATTTCGATCCGCTGTACGTGGAGCTCGACGACGATGCGCGCCGTGCCCAGGCGAGCCGCTGCATGATGTGTGGTGTGGCGTTTTGCCAGATGGGCGCGAGCTTTGGCAAGGCGCGTCCGAGTGGCTGCCCGCTGCACAATCTGATTCCCGAGTGGAACGAGCTAGTGTATCGCGGCCGATGGGACGAGGCTGCCGAGCGTCTGTCACTCACCTCGCCTATGCCCGAGTTCACGAGCCGCGTGTGCCCGGCGCTGTGCGAGGCCGCGTGTAACCTGGGCTCGGTCGACGGCCAGCCCACGACGATTCACGACAACGAGCGCGCGATCAGCGACCATGAGTGGGCAAATGGCGGTCCGCGCCGCTTTGAGCCGGCAGGGGAGGGCGCGCCCACGGTTGCCGTGGTGGGTTCCGGCCCGGCTGGCCTGGTGGCAGCATGGGAGCTTGCGCGTCGCGGTGCCCGCGTGACGGTGTTTGAGCGTGACGACCGCCCGGGCGGCCTGCTCTTGTACGGCATTCCCAACATGAAGCTCGAGAAGTCCGTGGTCGAGCGTCGCGTGGCACTTATGCGCGAGCTGGGTATCGTCTTTGAGCTGGGCGCTGACGTTACGAACCCTGCGGTGGCGGCCAAGCTCGATGGCTTTGACGCCGTCGTGGTGGCTGCCGGCGCCCGCGCCCCGCGTGGGCTTTCTGCTGCGAACATCGATGCGCCCGGCGTGGTGTATGCCGTGGACTACCTGACGGCCTCGACCGTCTCGATACTCGATGGCGGCGAGCCTGTCGTCGATGCATGCGGCCTGGACGTTGTGGTCGTTGGCGGCGGCGATACCGGCAACGACTGCGTGGGTACCGCGGTACGTCAGGGCGCGCGCAGCGTGCGCCAGTTTGAGTTCTTGCCGGCGGCGCCTGATGCGCGCGCGGCGAGCAACCCCTGGCCGCAGTGGCCCAACGTGAAGAAGACCGACTACGGCCAGCAGGAGGCCATCGCTGCCATGGGCGGCGAGATGCGCGCTTGGGGCGTGGATACGCTCGAGGTGCTGCTGGATAAGAAGGGCGCTGCCGCGGGCCTGCGCGTGGTCGATCTGGACTGGTCGGCGGGAAAGCCCGAGCGCATCGCGGGCTCCGAGCACGAGGTGCCGGCGCAGCTGGTGCTCATCGCCTGCGGCTTTACGGGTCCGGAGCACGGTGTGTTCGACGCCGTTGGCGTGCCCGTTGCCACTGCTGGTCGTCCGCTGCCTGTGATGGCCGCCGAGGGCTCGCATCTTGCGGCGCGTGTCGACGGCGTCGCCGCGGATGCCGCGCCGGTGTATGTTGCCGGTGATGCGCGCAACGGCAGCTCGCTCGTGGTGAACGCTATGGCCGACGCCCTGGCCTGCGCTGCCGAAGTCGCCGACGCGCTGGAGCTGTAAAGTAGTCATTTAAGAACGTCCCCAATGACTGGTCATTTTTGTCTAGTCGTTGGGGACACTCTTTGCGAGCGATTTGCTCGTTTGTCGACGTACGGGTGTTCATTTGTCGACTTCTTGGGCTGTGGTCACCTGTTGTTTCTGCGGTGGCTGTGGGTATCTGGCTCAAAAGGGCGGGTTGGCCGTCTATGTTTACCTGCGGTTTTGTTGCGGTGCGCATTTTCGGTCAAGCATTCCGTCAAGTGTTTGGTCAGCATCTGGTTTGCAGCCGGAGGCCTATTTTGCCCGCGCTGGTCGTGGCTGCCCACCCTCCTCGTAAGCTCAAATTGAGGTTCATCAGTTTGAGGAGGATGCCGTGACTGACCACGTTTTAGACCGAGCGCAGCTGGCCGAAGCCGTCGGCAACGATATTGCCGACATGGCCCATTTTTGGATGCTGCGGAAGTTCCAGTTTTTGGAGCCGGCACGCGAACAGTTCGAGATCATTGTCGACCCGTGGCTCAGCTATTGCACCGAGCCTTCGCAAAACGAAATCATGGCCTACAACATGGCATTTACCGATTGGCTGCTCTTCGAGCGCCCCTATCGCCATGGCAAGACGCTGCTCGAGCTGTATGTTGACGAACCGCCGGCATCGCTTTCGCCTGCCTCGCTCAAGCGGCTCGAGCAGGTACGCGACACGCAGTATTTCTCGCGCTTTGGCATTTTGGACAAGGATCCTGCGAACGGCATGGTTGCGCTGAAGGATACGCATGCCGACCGTCGCTTTGATGTCTACGACCCGCATGTCGTGCAAAAGGAGCATTGGAGCGACGGCGCGATTGCGGTGCGCCTCGCCTGCGTCGACGATGTCTGGCTGGCGGCGGGACAGCTCTATCTGTATGACATCGCGCGCCTGAGTGACACGGCGGTCGATGGACCGGGCGCGGTGCATCCGGAGGATCTGCAGGATGGCTTTGACACCTCGTGCATCAGCTTCTTTTTGCGCCTGGTCCGCGACATCATGGGCGCCCAGGGGCGCTACGTAAAGTCCCTCAACATCTACGAGCAGGAGTGGGAGTAGGGAGTGGGCTGTCGCAGCGCCGCCTGTCTATTTGTCTCGGTCTGTAACGTTTAGAGGCCGTTTGGGGCCGTAACTGTTACAGATCGAGATGAACAAGTGCAGACTCGGCTGAATGTCTCGATCTGTAACAACAAGGGGCCGTTTGGCCTTCTAACTGTTACAGATCGAGACGGAAGGTTGGCGCCTGCCGAAAGATCTCGATCTGTAACGGGAAGGGGCCAAAAAACGGTCTAACTGTTACAGATTGAGACAAAGGTTGGACGCACGACTGAAAATCTCGATCTGTAACAACTAGAGGTTCAAAGACTGTCTTCCTGTTACAGATTGAGACGTTTGCCGATAGCGGCAATGGCGGCGATGGTCCATTTCTCCGATGTGGTGGTGATGGAAGTGTCTAATACTGTTTTCAAACACAAGCATGCAACACGTAACACCTTGGCGCGGAATAGGATACTTGCCAGGCTCACGGAGGCGGCTGAACAAGGCGTGCTGCTTGTGACACACGACAATGCCGAGCTCATGTGGCTGCGGCGTCATGTGGGAACCGATGATATTGCGGAGCCCGAGCCGTATTTGTTCTGCTTTCAACATGATTGGGTTGTACTGACGCCGGCGGAGCGAGCACTGCGGACCATCAAAGGGCTTGCGGAGTTTCATCCAGACTGGGCGTTTTGGGGCTATGACGCGGCGCTTTTGTGGGGTCTGGAGGTGCCGAATGATCTGCTCGGGCCACGATATCTTGTTAAGACAGGTTGCTCGGTGCCGCTGAGTGCAGGATGCCGGCTGTTGAGTCCGCGGGCGGCGTGTACACTTGAACAAGTCGACGGCGTGCGGGTGACGCCGTTTTGGCGCACGGTAGAGGATTGTCTGCTGCGCGCGCCGTTTTCGTATGGCCTGGCGATTGCCGATTCTGCATTGCGGGCGAAAGGCGTATCACGTGGGGATTTGTGCGAGCGCCTCCGCGCCGATTGCGAGGGCAGGCGAGGGTATCGCAGGGCACAGGTGATTGCGTCGTATGCGGACGGGCTGTCCGAAAACGGTGGCGAGTCTCGGTTCCGAGCGTTCTTTATTGCGTACGGCTTTCCGGTTCCGGAGCTGCAGGTGGAGTTTCGCGATTCGCTCGATTCGAGCCAGGTGTTTCGGGTCGATTATTTTTGGCGGCTCGAGAACGGGACGTGTGTCATCGGCGAGCTCGACGGGAAGGGAAAGTATACCCTGCAGGATGGTGGGGATCGGGGGTCGGTCGACCCATTCGTGGCAGAACGTCAGCGAGAGTCTCATCTGACGATGCTCGGGCACAAGGTGCTTCGGTTTACGTTTGATGAACTCAAGAACCCGGGGAAGCTGGCTGAAAAGATGAGACTGGCGGGAATTCAACAGCGGGCCGATCTGGCTGAGGAATGGAGACGCCAGTGGTATGGGCGCTGAGAGGTTTTGTCTCGATCTGTAACGTTTAGAAGTTGTTTGAGTTCGTAATTGTTACAGATCGAGACAAACCGGTGAAACGTCGACCGAATGTCTTGATCTGCAACATCAAGGGGCCCAATAACCCTGTACCTGTTACAGATCGAGACATTCCCCTGATGTTGCTGGGGTGGGGCTGCAACGTATTCCGTCCCCCCCCACATCCCCTCTTCCCTCCGTTAACCGATATGTCCGCAGCAATCCTGTCGCGCTGGATAATAATGGACAGATGTTCAAGTTTTCTGAGGGGAGGAGCTCGATATGGCGTCTGCCGATCGTTCCACGTTGTTTATCAATGCGACCGTCCTGGATGGCTCGAAACATATGGAGCCGCAGCCCGATATGGCCGTGGCCGTTGAGCGCGGTGTCATCACGTGGATGGGGCCGAGTGCTGTGGCGCAGGCGCCTGCGGGTGCCGAGGTTATCGACCTGGCAGGTGCGTATCTCATGCCAGGCCTCATCAATATGCATGTGCATCTGTGCGGTTCGGGCAAGCCGGTTTCGGCGGGCGATGCGGGCGCGCTGATGAAGAAGCTCGATAATCCCGTGGGGCGCGCCATCGTGCGCCATATTCTTAAGGGCAGCGCCCAACAACAACTGGCAAGTGGCGTGACCACGGTGCGCGGCGCGGGCGACCCGCTGTTTGCCGATCTTGCCGTGCGCGATGCTATCGATGCCGGCAAGTATCAAGGTCCTCGCCTGGTGGCGCCGGGAACGGGTGTCACGGTGCCGGGCGGCCATGGTGCGGGTTTGTTCGCCCAGGTGGCCAACAGTCCCGCCGAGGCAGCCGAACAGGTGCGCGACCTGTATGCGCGCGGTGCCGACGTCATCAAGCTGTTCGTGACGGGCGGCGTGTTCGACGCTACCGAGGTGGGCGAGCCGGGTGTGCTGCGTATGCCGGTCGAGGTTGCCGCGGCGGCGTGCAAGGCGGCGCACGAGGTGGGCCTGCCGGTTATGGCTCATGTCGAGAGCACCGAAGGCGTGAAGGCCGCGCTTGAGGCCGGCGTCGATACGATCGAGCACGGTGCCCCGATGACTCCCGAGATCTTGGAACTGTACCGCGGCGCCGCGGGCACGCAGCTCGAGGGGCGTGCGCCCAGCGTTACCTGCACTATCAGCCCGGCGCTGCCGTTTGTATTGCTCGACCCGGAAAAGACCCATTCGACCGATACACAAAAGAAGAACGGTGACATCGTGTGCTCGGGCATCATCGAGAGCGCCCGTGCCGCACTGGAAGCTGGCGTTAAGGTGGGCCTTGGCACGGACTCGAGCTGCCCGTTCGTGACGCAGTACGACATGTGGCGTGAGGTGGCCTATTTTGCCAAGTATGTCGGCGTGGGCAACGCTTTCGCGCTGCATACGGCCACGCAGGTCAATGCCGAGCTGCTGGGGCTGGGCGGCGAGACCGGCACAATCGAGTGCGGCAAGGCCGCCGATATTCTGGTGACGCGCGAGAACCCGCTCGATGACCTGTGCGCACTGCGTGATCCGACGCACGTGATGTGTCGCGGTGATCTGGTGCGCAAGCTCAAGGTGAAGCGTATTCCCGAGGTGGACGCCGAGCTCGACGCGATTATGGCCATGCCTGCCGAGGCGTTGGCCGAGGAGCTTGCCCGCGATGGCGTGGCGTAAGCGCGCGATATGGCGATGCGACAAAGGGACAATCCTTTTGTCATAATCAGAAAAAGCCGAGGTCCCAGTGCGAGGCCTCGGCTTTTATTTGTCCCATAGTATGGCAGCTATGAGCGCGTCTCCATCTTGGCATGGCACTTGGGGCAGGTGACGCGGATCTTGCCTTTGCCCTTGGGAACGGAGAGCATCTGGCCGCAGTTGGGGCACTTAAGATAGGCCGTGGTCTTGCGGCCCTTCCACATCTTCTTGGCTGTGCGCTTGGCACGTTCAAAGTCTTCCTTGCTAGTACCGGCTGCGCGCGAGGCGTTGGCCGCTGCAGCTCCGCCGCCCAAGCTAGCTACAAACTTGCCCAAGCCGGGTACGTTTGCAGTCGCGGCGACAAAGGTCTCGTTCTCCTTGTGACGTGCGTCGATATTTTTGGACAGGCCGCGCAGCACGCCAATCACGATTACGGCGATGGCAATCCAGCTGAGCCACTGGATGCGGGCTATCGATCCGATCATCGCGATGACGATGCCGGCAAAACCCATCACGATGGTGAGTTCATCGGCACCATTGCGACCCTTCATAAAGTCATTCATGCAAATTGCCTTTCGTTCGATATGCTGCACGCCTTTATACCCGATTTAGAGCAAGGGGGACAGGTTAATCTGCACCAATGTGGTGCAAACATACCTGTCCCCGGAATACCAAGACGGTGCAAAGAAATCTGTCCCCAATGCCCCTATTACTTGGAGAGCTTGTCGACGACGCGTTCGATTTCGGCGAGCTTGGCGGCTTTGAGGTCTTCGTCGCCCGATTCGATTGCCGAAGTCACGCAGCCCTCGATATGCGCCTTGAGCACGTCGGCGTTAATGCGCGCGAGGAGCGCCTGCGTTGCCATGAGCTGCGTGGAAATATCGACGCAGTAACGGTCCTCCTCGACCATCCGCAAGATGCCGTCGATCTGGCCGCGTGCCGTCTTGAGCATGCGGGTCACCGATTTATGGTCTGCCATCATGTCGGGTCCTCGTTTCTGGTCGATCTTCCGGATGTCCCCGTCAGTTGCGGTGAAATACGGACCGTTTAAAGGCCTAGGGCGGCACAACAGTCCGTATTTCACCGCAACTTCTGAGGATTCAGTAGGCAGCGACTGCTATGCGGCGGTCACCGAAAGGGCGTGGAACTTCTCGCCGGCGCCCTCGACAGCGGCGGTGAGCTGCTCGACGGTCACGGTGTCGGCGCACTCCACCTGGACGGTCTGGGTCTCGTGATCGGCGTCGGCGTCGGTCACGCCGGCCACGTTGAGCAACGCCGTCTCGACGGTGGCGTCGCAATGGCCGCACATGAGGCCGGAAGTCTTGATTGTGTAACGCATGGGTATTCCTCCCTGTTGTGTCGGCTTTCCCAGGCACCCGACCTTGACCTTCAAGCCGTCGCTCGCGTACCAAAGTGCGCGTCGCTCCTCTTTCGGGTCAATCTCGGGCGTCTGGAAAACCCGTTCTAGATGGACTTAATGGTGAGCCTATTTTGCCACTTTTGGCTTAAAGGATTTTAAGCGCAGCGCATTGCTTACGACGCAGACACTCGACAGGCTCATGGCCGCGGCGCCAAACATCGGCGAGAGCTGCCAACCGGTGAGGGGGAAGAACACGCCCGCCGCCAGCGGAATGCCGATGCCGTTGTAGAACAGCGCCCAGAACAGGTCCTGCTTGATGTTGCGAATTGTGGCGCGCGACAGCTCGATGGCACGGGCGACGTCCATGAGGTCGCTGCGCATGAGTACCACGTCGGCGCCCTCCTTGGCGATGTCTGCGCCGGTGCCGATAGCAAGGCCCACGTCGGCGCGCGCCAGGGCGGGGGAGTCATTGATACCGTCGCCCACCATGGCGACCTTGCTGCCCGCATCCTGCAGCTCGCGTACGTGGTGCTCCTTGTCGGCGGGGAGGACGTCGGCGATGACCTGTTCGCTGCTCAGCCCCACGCAGCGGGCGATTGCTTCGGCGGTGACTCGGTTGTCGCCGGTGAGCATGCGCACGTCGACGCCAAGCGAGCGCAGTGCGGCGATGGCTCCGGCACTCGTTTCCTTGACCTCGTCAGCCACGGCAATGGTGCCGGCGAGCTCGCCGTTCTTGGCAAAGAACAGCGGCGTCTTGCCCTCGGCGGCGAACTGTTCGGCAAGACCCGCGGGCACCTTCGCGCCCAGCTCGTTCATCAGGCGCATATTGCCGGCGGCAATGGCGTTTTGCCCCTCGCGCGCCGTAACGCCTCGCCCGGGCACGGCGGCAAAGTCCTCGACGGCGCGCGCGACAATCCCTCGCGTCTCGCACTCGGCCATAATCGCCTCGGCCAGCGGGTGTTCGCTTGAGCGCTCCAGCGCGGCGGCCAGCTTGAGTAGCGCCTTTTCGCTCATGGCGGGCGATCCGTCGGCGCGCGTGGCTACCACGATATCGGTCACGGCAGGCTTGCCGCGAGTGACCGTTCCCGTCTTATCGAACACCACGGTGCCCACGCTGCGCAGATTCTCCAGCGCCTCGGCGCTCTTGAACAGAATGCCCATCTCGGCGCCCTTGCCGGTGCCGACCATAATAGCGACGGGCGTGGCCAGACCCAATGCGCACGGACAGCTGATCACCAGCACAGCGACGGCGGAGGTGAGCGCTTCGTTCACGCTACCGGTCAGTGCCATCCACGCCACGAAGGTCATGGCCGAGATCACGAATACCACGGGCACGAACACGCCGGCGACCTTGTCGGCCATGCGGGCGATGGGCGCCTTGGTGGCGTTGGCGTCCTCGACGAGCTGGATAATCTTGGCGAGCGACGTGTCGGCGCCCACGCGTGTGGCACGGAAGGCAAACGAGCCGGTGCGGTTGACAGTGGCGGCGTTGACGGTGTCGCCGGCGGTCTTTTCCACGGGGATGGACTCGCCGGTGAGCGCGCTCTCGTCCACGGCCGAGCTGCCCTCGAGCACCACGCCATCGACAGGGATGGACTCGCCGGGGCGCACACGCAGCACCTGGCCGGGCAGAATGGCATCGACGTCGACGGTGGCCTCGCTGCCGTCCTCTGCCACGACGGTCGCGGTCTTGGGTGCTAAGTCGATGAGCGCCTCGATAGCGCCGCCGGTCTTGGACTTGCTGCGCGTCTCGAGGTATTTGCCCACGGTGACGAGCGACAGGATGGTGCCAGCGCTCTCAAAATACAGGTTGTCCATGCTCGTCATCATGGCCTCGTGCACCTGACCTGCGGCTAGCTGGTCGGCCATGATGAACATGGCGTAGAGCGACCAGGCGATGGACGCGGTGGCGCCCACGGCAATAAGGGCGTCCATGGTAGGCGCGCCGTGCGTAAGCGATTTAAACCCGTTGATAAAGTATGCGTCGTTGACGTAGACGATGGGAATGAGCAGGACGAGCTCGGTGAGCGCGAGCGTCATGCTGTGGGTGTGGTCGGTGAAGACGCCGGGCAGTGGCCAACCGAGCATGTGCCCCATGCCTATGTAGAACAGTGGGATGAGGAAGATGATCGAGATGATGAGGCGGGTGCGCATGGCAGAGGCGGCGGCCTCCAACTTTTTGGTCGGCGACTCCATATGGGCGGCGCCGGACCTGGCTTGCGCGTTGCCGTTTGAGTTGGCGGCATCGGTGCCCGTGCTAACGGGCGAGGCCGAATAACCCGCGCGATCGACGGCGGTACAGATGTCGTCGGGGGAGACCTGCGCGGGGTCGTAGTCGACCAGCATGGAGCCGGCGAGCAGGTTGACCGCGACGCTTTGGACGCCGTCGAGCTTGCTCACGGCACGGTCCACGTGCGCCTGGCAGGCGGCGCACGTCATGCCGCCCACGTCAAACTTATCCTGAGCCATGGCTTCTCCTTTCTATAATTTGGTGTTGGAATTGTTAACCTGCTGATACTATACACCCATACCCCCTGGGGGTATACAGTGGAGATTGAAATGTATGCCATTCTGTTATTGGCCGAGGTGATAGCCAGGTCGGCGGACCGTAGCCGGTCTAATGTCTCAATCTGTAACAACTAGACCCGTTTTTGTCGAGTAACTGTTACAGATCGAGACAGACCGTCCGCGGTCAACTCAAATGTCTCGATCTGTAACATCTAGAGAGGTTTTTGACCCCTTACTGTTACAGATTGAGATGTTGTCTCGCGGGATTGGGGTTTGTCTCGTTCTGTAGCATCTAGACCTGTATCTGCCGAGCTAGTGTTACAAATCGAGACAACTGCCGGGGAGGGGTCCCGTCACGGCAAGACGCCCGCCGCCTAGATACAGAACCCGGGAATCGCACAGGTTAGCTTGTTTGGCTTTTCCGCAGGCGTTGCGTACGTAAAGACGTCGCCGTCGTGGCCCACACGGTTTATGTAGAGCGTGCCTTCGGTCTCCGATGAGTCGGGGCTCACCGTGCGCTCCCACCAGCAGGTGTCCTTGCCCTTCCACTGGCGGACCATCGTCTCGTTCGTGGAATACGGGCTCACCTTGAGCTCGCGGAAGAGCTGATACTCCTTGCCCTCGCCGTTGTAGATTTCTGCCAGGTAGTGATAGTCCTTGGCAAACGAATCGGGCGGTTGCGTACCGCACAGCTCGACCATGGCGGGCAGCCAAAGGGTTGCGGGCAACTCGCTCAGACACGATGCACTGTTGGCGGCGCCAGCGTTATTCGAGACCTTTTTGACAGATTTGATGAGCGCGCGCAACTTGTTGGGCAGCAGCTTAAGGCCGTCGCCGTCGAGCCATTCCCGCAGCTCGCAAACTGCCCAGCCGGCGCTCGGCGGTTCAGCCGCAGCGTTGCGCTCGGCAATACCCGCGTCGAACATAAACGTCAGTCCGGCCTTGCCCGTCCCGTCCAGAAGCTCATCGTGACGGATGCCCACAAGCTGCGCGCCGACCTCCAGCCCGTTGGTGAGTTTCACGCGCTTGGTACACGGATAGGGGATATGCCCATCGGCATCGAGCAGGTGATAGCGCTTGGCAATCTCGCGTGCCTCGCTACGGGCCTCGGCGGCCTTAATCTTGAGCGAAATCTCCTGCAGCTGATCCCAGGTGTAGTCGTCAAGTGAACCGCGGATGCCGTCGAGGTAGTCGGGGATGCCAAAGCCATGGGTTGCCGCCCCGATAACGCTGAGCCCCGCAACGGCTGCGATAGCGCCGCCGATAATAAAGCGGCGGCGGGTCATGGCATCGTGGCGGGCCTGATTCAGGATCTCTCGTGCGCGCTCGCCGGCGACGTCGACCTTAAGGTGCGTGCCAGAATCGATATCAATTGCGGCCTCGTCTCCTGCACCTTCGCGGCCTTCGGATTCGGCGTCGGTGAGGTATGCCGAGAGCACCTCGAGCATCTGCTGCTCGGTGGGACGATCGCACTGCTCGACTGAGAGACCCTTCATGATGATCTGGACGAGCGCCTCATCGCCCTCGCAGCGCGGCTCGAGCGGTGCCGGCTTGGTCTTGGTCTTTACGAGATAGAACGAGCCGGTTGCAGCGGCGTCCGTCGACTCAAAGTCAAACGGTTTGCGACCGCTGTAGAGCTGGTACAGAATGCTCGAAAGCGCATAGACGTCGATTGCCGGCGAACGGCGAAGGGCCGCGATGCCTTCGATATCCTGCGTGAGCATCTCGGGCGCGGCGTATGCGGGCGTGGCAAAACGCCAGATGTCGGCGCGCCGGGTGATCGTGTCGTCGCCGAGAGCCATGGTCGCGGAGCCCATGTCGATGAGGCAGGGGTCAAAGGAACAATCAGCAATCTGCTGCTCGAGCGTTCGGCTGGTGGTGCGGAACATGATATTGGCAGGCGACAGGTCGCGATGGATGACCGGATTCACGAGGCCTTGGGTCATCAAGAGCGCACGAAGCACGGCGTTTCCGACGGCGGCGACCATCTGGGTGGTCAGCCCGCCCGAGGCGTCGTGCGGAAGCAGGGGCAGCGCCTGCTTGAGCGAGGTGCCCTCGACCCACTCCATGAGGATGAGAGGGTCATCCTCGCACGATCCGTAGCCATAGACGCGCGGAAATCCGCGCAGGTGCGAGACGGTACACAGATGACGGTACTCCTCGAACAGCGCGGCGGTGCTGGCCAGGTGCGCTGCCGATTGCTCGGCGGAGCGGTCGGGGGCTTGGCCGGAAAGGATAGCGTTGTCCTTGAGCAGCTTGACGGCAAAGACCTCGCCGCTCGTGTTGGTCGCGCGCAGCACGTGCCCGATGTTGCCGTTGTTGCGGTGGGCCGTCTGGAGAATAAGCGTCATAAACCGACGTTTGGCGTCGTCCTCGGCGCTGGGGTTGACCGCCACGGAGGTATCGAACGTATCGAGACGGATGAGTTTGTCGCCATAGGCGCTATCGGTAGTATCCATGGCGTTCCTTTGTCTGGCATGGGTTGCCGCACGTATACGCGAGCAGTGCGGATATCGGTAAAGTACCATGATAGCCGCACTGCCCACGTATACCGCTGAGCATTGTCGTTTACGACGCAGAAGGTAGAAGACGAAAGACGGACGGCGACCGTCTTCCGATCGCCGTCCGCGCTAGTCCACAATGACAAGGAATGTCGTGTAGAGACCCAGATGGAGCCTGTCGCTGTTTTCGATTTCCACTGGGGGATAGATCTTGCCAGGCTCGCGTTGGTCGCGCGGCGGCTCAATCACAATATCGCCGTCACCCGCGCCCGATTCGAGCACTGTGCCGTTGGTCGACCCAAGGCCCTGGGCGTACCAGTGCTCACCCTCAAGCCAAATGCGAAGATGCTCGCGCGATGCGTCGGCGCCCACATCGGTGATGCTGGGCGAGGTTTTGGGCAAAGAACCAATCACGGTGCCGCGCGGATCGCGTGTGAGGGGATGGATTTGCATGCCGGCGCAGTTGTCGGCATGGGTTCTGAGCAGACCGAGGTTGGGGGCGACGGTGCGCGGCTGCTCCAGGCTGCTCATAAAGCCACGTCCGACGGTAGTTTCGGTGGTGCCAAAGTGCTCGCCCGTCTTGCTGTCGCAAAAGCGCTCGACGGTGGCCACGCCCTGAACGGGATCGGCGAGCGCCCCCGTTGCCACAAAGAGCATAAGGTAAAGCGTGCTTTTCTCGCGCACGGCATTGCCGTCAAAGTTGTCGATGCGATTGAGGGCATTTGCATATAGGCGGCTGTCCAGCTTGTAGCTGGCGAGAGCCGACATCATTTCGTTGGCGGCCGGACCGCGATAGTGCTCGGCGATTGCCCGATAGGCGGACTCGCCGCCGCCGAGCTTGCTGCAGATTGCCGAGGAAAGGTTGAGCGTGGTGACGGTAAAGTCGCTGTAGATGGAGGGCGCGCACTGGTCAGGCTTGCGATGGACGATGTAACGGGTGAGATACGAGCGGTTGGAAGAGCATTTCTCGAGCAGGGTACTGCCGAGATAAGAGTTTCCATTGATGAGCATTCGGGCGATCTCGAGATGTTTAAGACCGCCGAACGAGCGAATATCGTTATAGAGGACCGAGCAAGGCGTCTCTGCTGCCACGGATACCTCCTTTGATTGCTTCCTAGCCAATATGGCGATAGGAATTAATGGCCCCCGGTGGGCGACGTATTAAATGGCTGCGCAATATATAGCGTAACTAAAGCAACATTATAGGCCACATGTTCGAAATTGCAGGAAGACTGAGAGATTTGGTTTGGACTGGACGGAAATCCCCCTCTGTCTTGATCTATAACAATTAGGGCCGATTTTACTCGTTAACTGTTACAGATTGAGACGTTTGTGAGCCGTGTCGACCGTTTGTCTCGATCTGTAACACGTAGAGGAAGATTCGCCCTGTAGATGTTACAGATTGAGACAATCAGCCGGGCCCACCTCGTCCGCCTCGTCATCTGTGGTTTACGTGGGGGCATGCGAAGCACGGGTATACTAACCGGCGGCGAATCTGCTCCATCGCTTAGAGCTGCTGCGTCTGGACGGCGCGTGATAGGGCTGCCAAAGCGATCGCCAGCGTGCTGAGCAACGTCCTCTCTGTGCGCACCTGTTTTTGTATGTATTAGCGCACTACCAAGCACGCCCGCGCGGCCGCATGCCGTGCCCATTGCGCGTGCAGATAAGGAACAACAACATATGCGTAATTCTGTATCTGACGTCACCGACGCCGAGATTCTGGACGAGACCCGCGAGGCCATGACCCAGGCTGCCTTCGATGCCGCCGATGAGGCCAATGCCGTCCAGGCCGTCGAGTCCGCTACCGAGAGCCTGCCCGCCTTTGACGAGCTGGGCCTCTCCGACGAGATGCTTCGTGCTATCGAGAACCTGGGCTACACGGCGCCCACGCCCGTGCAGGCCGGCTCGATCCCCGTAGTGCTCGAGGGCCGTGACCTGCTTGCCGCCGCTCAGACCGGCACCGGCAAGACGGCCGCCTTTTTGCTGCCGACTATGAACAATCTGGAGCACATCGCTCCTCCCAAACCCGTGCGCGAGCGTGGCGGCCGCAACCGCCGTCGCGGTGCTAAAAAGCCCGAGGGCAACGGCCGTGGCCCCGTGATGCTCGTCATCACCCCCACGCGCGAGCTTGCCCAGCAGATCGACGAGGTCGCAAGCAAAATCGCCGACGTCACGGGCCACGTTGCCGTGACCGTCGTGGGCGGCGTGAGCTACAAGCCGCAGACCGCGGCACTCAAGTACGGTTGCGATATCCTAGTTGCCACGCCGGGTCGTCTGGTCGACCTGATCGAGCAGGGCGCCTGCCACCTGGACGAGGTTAAGGTCCTGGTGCTCGACGAGGCCGACCGCATGCTCGACATGGGCTTTTTGCCCGCCGTCCGCCGCATTGTGCGCGAGACGCCGGCTGAGCGCCAGACGCTGCTGTTCTCGGCGACCCTCGACGAGGAGGCCGTGGGCGAGATCACCGACCTGGTGAGCGACCCGGCCCGCGTGGAGATCGCGCCGGCCACGTCGACCGCCGACACCGTCGACCAGTTTGTGTTCCCGGTGTCCATCGAGGCCAAGAACAACCTGCTGCCCGAGTTCCTCAAGAAGGAGGGCCCGGAGCGCACTATTGTCTTTATGCGCACCAAGCACCGTGCCGACAGCTGCTGCCGTCGTCTGGAGCGCAAGGGCATCAAGGCCGCCGCGATTCACGGCAACCGCAGCCAGGCGCAGCGCGAGCGCGCGCTTTCTGCCTTCCGCGACGGCACCGTCGACGTACTGGTGGCAACCGATGTTCTCGCCCGCGGCATCGACATTAGCGACGTGCGCTACGTCGTGAACTTTGACGTGCCGGCCGAGCCGACTGACTATATCCACCGTATTGGCCGTACGGGCCGCGCCGGCGAGCTGGGCTGGGCCATCACGTTTGTGACCGAGCAGGACGTGGACGAGTTCTACGAGATCGAGAAGCTTATGGACAAGACCGCCGACATCTACGAGGCCGGCGACCTGCATGTGGGTCCCAATCCGCCCGCGGTTGACCCCGAGCGCGACCCTGCGGCCTTTAAGGTGAAGAAGAAGACCAAGCGCGGCAAGTCCAAGAGCAAGAAGAAGCTTGAGCAGGCACGTCGCGACGGCAAGCGCAACGGCGATGACTACGGCGATGTGGCCGGTCGTTCCAACCGCGGTCGCGACGAGCGTCGCGGCGACGGCGAGCGCCCGAGCCGTCCTAAGCGCGGCGGCAAGACCCGCGTGCGCGAGGGCGTTCAGGCTCGCGTGGACGAGGCCGTGGAGAGCGTGGCTCGCGAGGTGGCTGCCGAGGAGCGCGCTGGTGCTGGTGCCGCTGAGCAGCCTGCGCGCGGCAACCGTGCCGAGCGTCGTGCCAAGCAGTTCCAGGGCGAGGCACACCGCCGTCGTCGTGAGGACGAGGACCGTGGCGGCCGTCGTCGTGTCGAGCGCGAGGACGAGGGCCGCGGTTCGCGCGGTGGCAAGCGCGGTTCGGGCGACCGCCGTCGTTCCGGTCGTGATGACGAGCGCGGTGGCCGTGATGAGCGTCGCGGCGGCGAGGGTCGCGGTGAGCGAGGTGCTCGTGGCGGTGAGTCCCGTGGCGGCAAGCGCTTTGAAGAGCGCGTTAGCCGCGGCGGCGAGCGTCGCGAGGGCGCTCGCGGCAATGGCGGCCGCGGCGGCGCTGGTCGTTCGAATGAGTCGCGCGATCGTCGTGACCCGCGTGCCAGCCGCGATCGTCGCGATGACTGGCGCAACTACGACGATACCCGCGAGGAGCGTCGTGGCGGCTATCGTGTCGGGCGTGGCGGCAACCAGGCCGGCTCCCGTGGCGGCCGTGCCGGCGGTCGCGATAACCGTGGCAGCTATGGCAATAGTCGTGGTGGCAAGCGTGGCGGCAGCTCCCGTCGTCCCGGTGACGGCGGCGGCAAGCGCAAATAACACACGCATCGCCCGCTAGAGCGAGGTGAACCAAGGGCCCCGAGCAACTACGCTCGGGGCCCTTTTTGTTTGCCGTATCCGATCGCTAGTTCAAATGTGATTTCCTCGGGAATGCGTCTAGAGGATGCCGTGGGCCTGTTTCCTACCATGCGGCAATGGGTCCCATGGGGTGCGCCGTGCATTTTTTGGAGTATTCTGCAGTTCGAGTTGTCTGCATATGATTTGACGTCGCCAACGGTGGCTTTCGGATATCCCTGGCGAGCGTTCTGAGTCAGATTTCGTCGTTTTCCGGAGCAGGGGCGCGTCATTCTCGCCATGTCGGAACCCAAAATGACGCAGCGCCCTAAAGGTTTGCCCGCTCGGGGTATTGCTGGCGCGGTCACGTTGCAGAATACTCCGTTTTTTGCACGGGCCAGGATGGGGTACCTCGGGAAAACACGGCGGTATCCCGTAAATATATACAATCTGTACCGTAATTTATACAAAACGAAGAGGCAGACAGCGTAGGGTTGGTGCATTGGGGTGCTTGATGCACCAAAATGGGGATCCCACGTGCCGTATACTCTGGCTGGATGTGAAAACGGCTTGACGCGTTGCCAGACGTAGGGGGAGGGTGTCTCGATGAGCGTATTCGAAATTGTGTTTAGTCCGACGGGTGGAACGCAGAAGGTGTCTGGCCTTGTGGCCGGGGCACTGGACAAGAATACCGTTACCGTCGATCTGACCGATAGCGGGCTAGATTTCAGCGCTGTCTCGATGACTGAGGACGACGTGGCCGTAATCTCTGTGCCGGCGTATGCCGGTAGAATCCCGGCTGTGGTGGCTGACCGGTTGGGCATGGTTCACGGCAACGGAGCGCGGGCCGTTCTGGTGTGCGTCTACGGAAACCGCGCGTTTGAGGACACGCTCGTAGAGCTGGAGGACGTTGCGAAGCATGCGGGATTCCGGGTGATCGCGGCAGTTGCGGCCATTGCAGAACATTCCATTGCGCGACAGTTTGCTGCCGGTCGTCCGGATGCGCAGGATGCGGCGCAGCTTGCTGAGTTTGCTCAGCAAATTCAGCAAAAGCTGTTGGCTGAGGATGCGTCTGAGCCCTCTATCCCCGGCAATCGTCCTTATAAACAAGCTGGAGGTCACCGCATGGCGCCCGAGGCAACAGAGGATTGCGTCTCCTGCGGTGCATGCGCCGCGGCGTGCCCCGTTTGTGCTATCGACAAGGGTGACTCCAAACGAGCAGCTGGCGAGGCGTGCATCTCCTGCATGCGCTGCATCGCCGTATGTCCGCGAGGTGCTCGCAAGCTTGATTCCAACAAACTATCCGCTGTTTCCCAGATGCTGAGCAAGGTTTGCGTCGCGCGGAAGGGATGCGAGCTCTTCATCTAGCGCAAGTGAGATTGGTGCAAACAAACCTGGCCCTTTTGCACCAAAAACGATCCGTTTTCCTCCGTTCCCAAGGGATCATGTGATCCGAAGGGGACGGAGGAAAACGGATCAAAAAGGAAAAATAGTAAGGCGCTCTTTTTCACATTGAATATTGCAATTTGGTAACGCGTTTTATCAAATATGGCATTTATCTGCGATAATGTTCATTTTCACCGCTGATGGTGACATTTCATACCGCCTGCCGAACTGCGTGGAGACCTAACAACTTTTTAGGTCAGTGTTGTGCGTGTAGCAATTTCGCCCGGCCTCGCCTCCGGGCTGCCATGTGAGAGGGGATCTTATGGCTCGACTGCACGTAATGGAACGCAGCCACGCTCAGGCCGTCATGGACGACCTGCACGATGCACTCGGACGTCGTCTGGCGGTGAGTTCACTCGCCCCGTGCCCCGTCGAGTTTACGGCGGCGCTCGTCAACCTGTGCTCCACCCAGAGCTGCGGCAAGTGCACGCCCTGCCGCGTGGGCCTGAGCGCGCTGAGCGACCTGCTCGCCGATGTGCTCGAGGGCCGCGCCGACGAGTCCACGCTCAACTTGATTGAGCGCACGGCCCGCACCATCTATCTTTCGAGCGATTGCGCCATCGGTTACGAGGCCGGCGCCATGGCGCTTACGGCTATCCGCGGTTTCCGTGACGATTTTGAGCACCACATCCGCGAGCACTCCTGTGGCTTTGACCGCGAGGCCCGCGTCCCGTGCGTCTCGGGCTGTCCGGCGCATGTCGACATTCCCGGTTACATTTCGCTCGTCGAGGCCGGCCGCTATGCCGATGCCGTCAAGGTCATCCGCAAGAATAACCCGCTGCCGCTCGTTTGCGGCCTGGTGTGCGAGCATCCCTGCGAGATGCATTGCCGCCGTGGCATGGTCGACGACCCCATGAACATCCTCGCCCTCAAGCGTTTTGCCGTTGAGCACAGTGACCTCAACGACCACAAGCCGCATGTAGTGGACAACACCGGTAAGCGCGTCTCCGTGATCGGCGGCGGCCCGGCTGGCCTTTCCTGTGCCTACTACCTGGCCGTGATGGGCCACAAGGTGACCATTTTTGAGCAGCGCCACCACTTGGGCGGCATGCTGCGCTACGGCATCCCCAGCTATCGTCTGCCGCGCGAGCGCCTGCAGGCCGAGATCGACTGGATCTTGAGCGCCGGCATCGACGTTGAGCTCGATCACTCCGTGAACGGCGAGGAGCTCGCTCGCCTGCGCGACGAGTTCGATGCCGTCTACCTGGCCATCGGTGCCCATAGCGACAAGAAGCTCGGCCTTCCGGGTGAAGAGGCGCCCGGCGTGGAGTCGGCCGTCAAGATGCTGCGCGCCATCGGAGACGACGAGCTGCCCGACCTGAGCGGCCAGCGCGTGTGCGTCATCGGCGGCGGCAACGTGGCCATGGACGTGGCGCGCTCTGCCGTGCGCTGCGGTGCCGAAAAGGTGAGCATCGTCTACCGCCGTCGCATCTGCGATATGACGGCCCAGGACGCCGAGATTGCCGGCGCCCAGGCCGAGGGTTGCGAGGTTCTGGAGCTCACGGCGCCGCTCGCCATCGAGACGGGCGAAGATGGTCGCGTGAGCGGCCTGCGCGTGCAACCGCAGATTATCGGCGAGCCCCGCCGCGGTCGTCCGGCTCCGCGTGCCGCCGCTACGCCCGAGCGCGTCATCCCCTGCGAGCGCGTGTTTGTCGCCATTGGCCAGGACATCGATTCCAAGCCGTTTGAGGACATGGGCATCGCCTGCAAGTGGGGTTGCGTGGTCACCGACTCGGACGGTGCCGTGCCCAACTTCGATGGCCTCTTTAGCGGCGGCGACTGCCAGACCGGCCCCGCCACCGTCATCCGTGCCATCAACGCCGGCCGCGTGGCTTCGGCAAACATCGACCGCTATCTGGGCTTCGACCACAAGATCAAGCTCGACGTGGAGCTGCCGACCGTTCAGTTTAAGGGCAAGCACGAGTGCGGCCGCTGCGAGCTGGGCGAGCGCGAGGCCGGCGAGCGTATTCACGATTGGAATCTGGTCGAGCAGGGCCTTACCGAGGAGGAGGCGCGCCAGGAGGCAAGCCGCTGCCTGCGTTGCGACCACTTTGGCTTTGGCGCGTTCCGCGGAGGGAGGAACCTGGAATGGTAGAGCTCAACAAAACCACCGTCGGCGACAACAGCGAAAACGGAGCGCACAACATGGTCAGGCTCATTATCGATAACTGCGAAGTCGTGGTGCCCGAGCACACCACGATCCTGGATGCGGCCAAGTCCGTCGGCATCCAGATTCCCACCCTGTGCTATCTGCGCGATCTGAACGAGATCGGCGGCTGCCGCGTGTGCGTGGTCGAGGTCGAGGGCTGCGATCAGCTGGTCGCCGCCTGCAACAACTACGTGCTCGACGGCATGGTGGTGCACACCAACAGCCCCAAGGCCCGCGAGGCTCGCCGCACCAACGTGCAGCTGCTGCTGTCCCAGCACGATTCGCAGTGCACGAGCTGCGTGCGCAGCGGCAACTGCAACCTACAGACCATCGCCAACGACCTGGGTATTTTTTATCTGCCGTATCAAAGGCATTTGGCGGGCGAGGGCTGGGATTTCGATTTTCCCATCATCCGCGAAAACGACAAGTGCATTAAATGCATGCGCTGTATCAAGGTGTGCGAGAGCGTGCAGGGGCTAGGGATTTGGGACCTGACCAACCGCGCCACGCATACCGCCGTGGGTACCCGCGGGCGCGCGCCGATCGGCAAGACCGAATGCGTCGCGTGCGGCCAGTGCATAACGCATTGCCCGACGGGCGCACTGCGCGAGCGCGACGATACCGAGACCGTGTTCGATGCTCTCGCCGATCCCGACAAGATCGTGCTGGTGCAGATTGCGCCGGCCGTGCGCAGCGCCTGGGGCGAGGAGCTCGGCATATCTCGCGAGGAGGCTACCGTTGAGCGCTTGGCTTGCGCGCTGCGCCGCGTTGGCTTTGAGTACGTGTTCGATACCGATTTCTCGGCCGACCTCACCATTATGGAAGAGGGCTCCGAGCTGCTCAAGCGCCTGGGCGAGGCCGCCAAGGGCGAGGGCGACAGCCGCAGCTGGCCCATGTTCACGAGCTGCTGCCCGGGCTGGGTACGCTTTGTGAAGGCGCGTTACCCCGAGTTTGTCGACAGCCTGTCCACGTCCAAGTCGCCGCAGCAGATGTTCGGCGCCATCGCCAAGACCTACTACGCCAAGGTGCTGGGCGTGGAGCCCGAGCGCCTGTTTGTGGTGTCCGTGATGCCGTGCACGGCCAAGAAGGCCGAGTGCGCGCTGCCGAGCATGGTGGGCGAGGGCGGCACGCCCGATGTGGACGTTGCGCTGACGGTGCGCGAGATGGTGCGCATGGTCCGCGCGAGCCACGTGAGCGTGGATACGCTAGTTGAGGAGCCGCTCGATACGCCGCTGGGCTTTGGCACGGGTGCGGGTGTGATCTTTGGCGCCACGGGCGGCGTGATGGAGGCCGCCGTGCGCTCGGCCTATTACCTGGTGACGGGCAAGAACCCCGACGCCGACTTCTTTACCGATGTGCGCGGCCTGGACGGCTGGAAGGAGGCCGTGGCCGATATCGATGGCACCAAGGTGCGCGTCGCCGTGGCACACGGGCTGGGCAACGCTGCCCGTCTGCTCGACGCGATTCGCGACGGCCGCGTGAGCTATGACTTCGTTGAGGTTATGGCGTGCCCGGGCGGCTGCGTCGGTGGCGGCGGTCAGCCCATCCACGACGGCTGCGAGCTGGCAGCCGAGCGTGGCCAGGTGCTCTGGGGCCTGGATGCCGCTGCGGACATTCGTTTCTCGCACGAGAATCCCGATGTCCAGGCGTGCTACCGCGAGTTCTTGGGCGAGCCGCTCTCGTCGCTGGCTGAGGATCTGCTGCATACCGACCATCACGCATGGACGATGCCTAACGAGGGGACGTGCTAGCGATGCGCGCGTTTGATTTTGAGCTGTCGCGCCGGGGGTTTGCCTCGGCGCTTGCCGCGGGTGCGCTGTCGCTTGCACTCGCGGGCTGTGGCGGCGGGGCTGCCGGTGCCGGGTCCGCCGCGGGCTCGGCTGCCACGGACGGCGCCGGTGCTGCTGCAGAGCCGGTCGAGGTGCGCGTCGCCTCGCTCAAGGGGCCGACCTCGATTGGTCTGGTGCAGTTTATGGACCGGGCAGCCGATGGCGAGACGGACAATGAGTTCGACTTTGCGATCAATACTGCCGCCGATGAGATTGTGCCCAAGGTCATTCAGGACGATATCGATATCGCCCTGGTGCCCGCCAACGTGGCGAGCGTACTCTACAACAAGACTGAGGGTGCGGTGCAGGTCATCGACATCAACACGCTGGGCGTGCTGAACGTGGTGACGGGTAACGCGGACGTTACTTCGTTTGGCGATCTGGCGGGCCATACTGTCTATATGACGGGCAAGGGCACCACGCCGGAGTACGTCATGAACTACCTGTTGGAGCGCGCGGGCCTGACCGGCCAGGTGGCGCTTGAGTTTAAGAGCGAGCCCACCGAGGTGCTCTCGGTGCTGCTTGCCGATCCGTCTGCCGTGGGCGTGCTGCCCGAGCCGTTCAAGACCGCTGCCATCGCAAAGAGCGAAGGCAAGCTGTCGGCGCCGGTGAGTCTGACCGATGTGTGGGATGAGCTGGCGGGCGACACGGGCTCCCGTTTGCTGACGGGCGTGACCGTGGTGCGTCGGGCCTTTGCCGAGGAGCATCCCGAGGCCGTGGCGGAATTCCTGAGCTGCCATGCTGCGAGCGTTGAGGACGTGAACGCGGTGCCGGCGGACTGGGCTCAGGCCGTGGTCGATGCGGGTATCGTGGATAACGCCGCGATTGCCGAAAAGGCGATTCCCGGGTGCATGCTCGTGTGCCAGACGGGGAGGGATATGAAGGCGGCGCTCGGTGGGTACCTGCAGGTGCTGGCCGATGCGGACGCGAGCGCCGTGGGCGGCAAGCTCCCGGCTGACGATTTCTACTACATGGAGTAGCCCGTGCGTGCGTTTGCTCGACAAATGGCAGAGCGTATGAAGGCGGTGGCGGCAGCAGGTGCCGTTGCCGCCTTTTGGCTTGCCGTGTGGGTGCTGGTGGCGGGTCTCGTGGCGCAGCCGTTGATTTTGCCGGGGCCGGGCGCTGTCGTGGTGGCGTTGCTACGACTGGTATGCGATGCCGGCACATGGGCGATTCTGGCAGGCTCGGGTGCGCGTATCTTGGGCGGGCTGGCGCTTGCCGCGGTGTGCGGCGTCGTGATGGCGGGAGCCTCGGTGCGGTCGCTGACGTTTGCCCGCTTGGTGGCGCCTGCGCTTTCGTTTGTTAAGGCGACACCGGTTGCCTGCGTGGTGGTCCTGCTGCTCATTTGGTTGGGGTCGGCGCGCGTGAGCATCGCCGCGGTCTTTTTGATGGCGCTGCCGGGCGTGTATTTTTCGCTGGTCGAGGGTTTGACGCAGGTTGATCAGTCGCTGGAGCAGATGTTTCATCTGCATGGCGTGCGGGGTTGGCGTCTGTTTTGCGCCCATACCTGGCGCGAGGTCCTGCCGTTTGTGCTTTCGTGCGCGCGTGCCGTGATCGGCATGAGCTGGAAGGCCGGCGTGGCGGCGGAGCTCATCGGCATGGCGACGGGCACCGTGGGCGAGCGCATCTATCAGGCGAAGCTGCTCATCGAGACGGCTGACCTGCTGGCGTGGACCGTGCTGGTCGTGGCGGCATCGTGGGCATGCGAGCGCGTGCTGGTGTGGTTGCTGCGGGCTTCGGGGCCCGTGGCGTGGCGAACTGCCGTGCGGGCGCATGGGCATGGACTGCGCGGGCGTACAGGGGCTGCGAGCGATGGTGCTGCAGCGGAGCTTGCGCTTGCCGTGGGCGATCGCGCGCCTTGGGCGCCGGCGCTCGACGGGCTGGTGCTTCATGTGCCCGCCGGTGGACGCACCTGTGTGATGGGCGCTTCGGGCGTGGGCAAGTCGACGTTGCTTGCGCTGGCGGCGGGGGAGTGCGCACCGTGCTCCATGGTGTTTCAGGATGTGCGCCTGGTCGAGGACGCTTCTGCCTTGGATAATGTGCTGGTGTGCGCCGACGCGCGCGTGGATGCCTCGAGTGCCGCAGCCCTGTTGCGCCTGCTGGTACCGGGGATCGATGTGCATGCACGCGTGGCTGAGCTCTCGGGTGGGCAGCGTCGTCGCGTCGAGATTGCCCGAGCCCTGCTGTGCCCGGGCGGCGCAGTGATTCTGGACGAGCCCTTTACCGGTCTAGACATCGCTGCGCGCGACGCATGCGCCGAGGTCGTGCTCGACTTGCTCGACGGCCGCATGCTGTTGCTTGCCACGCACGATGCCGCTGACGCTCGGGCCCTCGATATCTCGGATATCATCACGCTCTAAAAGCCATTTCAGGCGCTAACTCAACAATAAAATGATTCGTTTTCTTCTGTCTCCATGGGGTCGGGTATGGTATTCTATCTACGGGGTAATACTTAGGATTACCAAGTAATACCAACGCCGTAGAACAAACTCCAGATGCGGGCCAATCGGGTTGCCTTCACAGCCCGTCGCCCAGCCGCGTGGCCCGCATCCATCCGCACCACCGTCGTTTCAAGAAGGAAGCGCCATGGCAGAACACATGACCCCGGTTGTCGCGAAGGTTTTGCCCGAGGAAAAGGCGGCCTTCGCGGCGGCAACCCAGCTCGTGGGCACCACACCGTCCAACGCCATCCGCATGTTCATCGCCGCTTTCAATCGCTGCGGCACCTTCCCGTTCGACATCTCGCCGAGCGGGGCTTTTGGCGCTGCGCCCGATTCTCATCAACAATGACTGTCCCAAACTGCCGGCACTTGGGGACGTTCCTTTTCAGCCGGCAGTTAAGGAACGTCCCTAAGTGCCGGGTTTTGAGGAGGTTGGCATGCTCAATGCGATGGCGTGGGCGCTTGCCTGTTTTGGCGTTGTCGCTGCCGATATAGCCCTGAGCGTGGTTCTGTTTTCAGTTCTCGATGCCGTGTCGGTGCTGACGGGTTTCCCGATCGACAACCTCGATATTCAATGGTTCCAGGCTGCCGCTCAGACGGCGTCATTTTTGATGGCGCTGCTGTGGTGGCGTTATCTGTGGCCCCGCTCCTTCATGGCACGCCGGCAAGGCGAGCGCCCGCTCGGTGGGGGAGCAAGCGCGGCATGGAAGCGCATTGCCTGCGTTGTCGTGATCGGCCTATCCATGCAGGTGGTCATTAGCTACCTATGCGACGGCGTGCTGTCGCTGCTGCCCGAGGTCGCGGCAGACTATAGCGAGCTCGTCGAGGAAACGGGCATGGGCGATACCAGCCTTCTTGCCGTCCTGACCACGGTGCTCGGCGCGCCGTTTTGCGAGGAACTGCTGGTGCGCGGCATCATCTTTGAGTTTTCGCTGCGTGCGTTTAATCCGCAGTGCCGTTCGCTCTGGAAGCGCCGGCGCCGCGCGAACGCGCAAGACGGCGCCATGGTGCCCTGGGCGGCCCCAAGCACGTGGGGTATCGCCGCGGCAATCGTGCTGCAGGCGGCCATCTTTGGCTTTATGCATATGAACTGGGTGCAGGGCTGCTATGCGGGCGCTGCCGGCCTCATTTTTGGTTGGGTGTTCGTGACCACCGGAAAGCTCCGCTACACGATCCTGCTGCACTTTGCCTTTAATGCCGGGTCGTATCTCATGGGGCTGCTGTGGTTTGTGAACACGCCGTTCGACGTGGCAATTACGGTCGCGATCGCCGGCGTGATCCTGGTGGAGGCAATGCGCTCGCTGCGCCAAGCGTGCCAGCAGAGCGCTGTGAGCACATCTACCGCATTCCCGCACTAATTGCGGCGTCCGCCTCCGTTGGCACCCTGACGCCCCTGAGCTGCACGGTTGCGCCCGGCAGTGTTCTGCGCGCGCGACATGCCGCTGTGCCCCTTGCTGCCCTTAGGCCCCTTGCCAGCGGCGCCACCGTGGGCCTTGCCGCCCTTCTTGCCTGCGCCATGCCCACCGCCAGCAGACGTCTCGCCCGGGCGCGGCGGCACGGGACGGATCAGGCAATGCTTGGTGTAGCCGATCAGGTCGCGACGCCCGGCCTTTTCCAGCGCCTCGCGTACCAGCTTGTAGTTCTCGGGCTTGCGATACTGGATGAGCGCGCGCTGCATGGCCTTCTCGTGCGGGTCGCGCGCCACATAGATCGGTTTCATGGTGCGCGGGTCCACGCCGGTGTAGTACATGCACGTCGACATGGTGGACGGTGTGGGGTAGAAGTCCTGCACCTGCTCGGGCATGTAACCCATGTCGCGCACGGCTTCGGCAAGGTCCACGGCTTCCTTCATCGTTGAGCCGGGGTGGCTCGAGATCAGATACGGCACCACGTACTGCTTGAGTCCGTATTCGCGATTCAAGCGTTCAAATTTACGGCAGAATGCGTCGTAGACAGCTCGGCTCGGCTTGCCCATCACGGACAGTACCGCGTCGCTCACGTGCTCGGGCGCTACGCGTAGCTGGCCCGAGACATGGTGCTCCAGCAGCTCGCGCAAAAACTCGTCCGAGGCATCGGCCATGGTGTAGTCAAAGCGGATGCCGCTGCGGACGAAGACCTTCTTGACGCCCGGCAGCTGGCGCAGGTCGCGCAGCAGCTGCGTGTAGCCGGTCTCGTCGACCACCATGTTCTTGCACACGCTCGGCCACAGGCAGCGCTTGTTCTTGCACACGCCGTGCTTGAGCTGCTTGTCGCAGGCGGGGCGGCTAAAGTTGGCCGTCGGTCCGCCCACGTCGTTGATATAGCCCTTAAACTCGGGATCGCGCGTGAGCAGCTCGGCCTCGCGCATGATCGAGTCGTGGCTGCGCATCTGCAACACGCGGCCCTGGTGGAAGGTGAGGGCGCAAAACGAGCACTCACCAAAACAGCCGCGGTTGGAGCTTATGGAAAACTTGATCTCGGCAAAGGCCGGCACGCCGCCCGCCGCGTCGTAATCGGGATGCCAGTCGCGTGCGTAGGGGAGTTCGGCCACCTCGTCCATCTCATCGGTAGTGAGCGTCGCCGACGGCGGGTTTTGCACCACATAGACGCTGTTGGGGTAGGGCTCTACCAGGCGATGCCCGGTGATGGGGTCCATATTCTGTTGCTGCACGTTAAAGCTGCGCGCGTAGTTGAGCTTGTCGGCGGCAAGATCGTCCCAGCTGGGCAGCAGATCGTAGTCGTAGACCTCGTCGAGCGAGCCTGTGCGGTAGACGGTGCCGTTGATATAGGTGATCTGATCGACGGGCAGTCCCGCGTCGAGCGCGTCGGCGATCTCGACGATCGCGTGCTCGCCCATGCCGTAGATGAGGATGTCGGCGCCCGAGTCGAGCAGTACCGAGCGCTTGAGC
>CABUSE010000003.1 GCA_902494135.1 uncultured Collinsella sp.
CACCTGCATCCAAGCTGCTCCAGCCCATTACGGTTGGCCCCCTTGAGCTCAAGAACCGCATTATGTTTCCGCCGCTGACCACCGGCTACGAGGAGCGTGACGGTTCCATCGGCGAGCGCAGCCTGGCTTTTTACGAGCGCTTGGCCCGTGGCGGCGTGAGCTACATCGTCATCGGCGACGTCGCTCCCGTCATGACCGCAAGCCCCACGCCCAAGCTGGCAACCGACGCCCAGATCCCCACGTTTAAGGCGCTGGCCGATGCCGTCCACAAGCACGGCGCCAAGGTCGCGCTGCAGCTGTTCCACCCCGAGTACGATGTGCCCGGTGTCGGCCGCATGGTCATGGGCTCCATGGCTGCCGCCAAGGCCGCGCAGGAGGCCAAGGCCGCCGGCGACGAGGAGACCTTTGCCGCCAAGATGGCCGAGTCCAACGAGATCCGCAACCAGGCCTACGCCAAGCTGCACCACGACATGCAGCACTTTGTGAACGAGGCGAGCGTAGAGCAGCTCACCCAGATCAAGGAGGCCATCGCCGCCTCGGCCGCCCGCGCGGAGCAGGCCGGCATCGACGCCATCGAGGTCCACGGCGACCGCTTGGTGGGTTCGCTGTGCTCGGCCATCCTCAACCAGCGCGCCGACGAGTACGGCGGCTCGTTCGAGAACCGCGTCCGCTACGCGCTGGAGGTCGTCGCCGCCATTAAGGAAGCCGCGCCGCAGCTGATGGTGGAGTACAAGCTCCCCGTGATTATGGAGAACCCCGACGGCACACCGCGCGGCAAGGGCGGCCTGCTGCCCGACGAGGCCTGCGAGTTTGCCAAGCTGCTCGAGGGCGCGGGCATCGATATGATTCAGGTCGCACAGGCCAACCACACCGGCAACATGGGCGACACCATTCCGCCCATGGGCGCCATGCCCTACAACTGGACGCTGCCCGTGGCCGAGCGCGTCAAGGCCCTGGTCTCCGTGCCGGTGGCAACCGTCGGCCGCGTTGTCTCGGTTGAGGCCGGCGAGAAGATTCTGGAAGACGGCGCGGCCGATATCATCGCCTATGGCCGCTCGCTCATGTGCGACCCCGACATTGCGCTGAAGGCCGCCACGGGTGAGCCCATCCGCGAGTGCCTCAACTGCAACAAGGGCTGCGTCGACGCGATTCAAAATCGCAAGTACATCTCGTGCGTGCTCAATGCCGAGAACGGCGACGAGGCGACCATCGCCATTAAGCCGGGCGAGGGCGACAAGAAGATCGCCGTGGTGGGCGGCGGCATCGCCGGCCTGGAGGCCGCACGCGTGGCGGCCAAGCGCGGCTACGACGTGACCATCTACGAGGCGAGCGATCACTTGGGCGGCCAGATTGTGCTGGCGGCTGCGCCTCCGCGCAAGGACGAGATCATGCGCTCGGTCGAGTACTACGAGAAGATTCTGCCTGGCCTGGGCGTGAAGGTCGAGCTCAACCACGTCGCTAGCCCCGCGGACCTCAACGCCGCCGATGCCGCGATTGTGGCTGTGGGCGCGCACGACGTGGTCATCCCCGTTCCGGGTGGCGACTCGGACAAGGTCGTCTCGAGCTGGGACGTGCTGGCCGGCAAGGTGGAGCTCAGCGGCCGCGTCGCCGTCATTGGCGGTGGCCTGGTGGGCACCGAGACCGCCGAGTATCTGCTGCAGCACGGCTGCGAGGTGGCGATCGTGGAGATGCTCGACAAGATTGCCGCGGGCGAGTCCGAGACCATTCTGCCGCTGATTATGAGCGACTTTGCCGAGCACAACGTGGAGCAGCACGTGAAGACCCGCCTGACCGCCATTACCGACGAGGGCGTGGAGGCTGTTCGCACCACCGAGGACGGCGCCGAGGAGCCGGTGAAGATCGCCTGCGATTACGTGGTGATGGCCGTGGGCTCCAAGGCCAACGCGTTTGACCTGGATGGCGTGACGGTGCCCGTGACCTGCGTGGGCGACTGCTCGGGTGAGCGCACCGCCGACATTGCGAGCGCCATTCGCACGGCGTATCACGCGGCCAACGAGCTGTAGTTGAACATCGCGGCCAGGCGGGGCGGTAGCACGGATCCGTCTCGCCCGGCTGTGCCCCGTCGGGTGTCAACCGGTGCGGGGCCTGCAAGCGCAGCAGGTCCCGCCCTTTTTGTTTTGCTCCGGTGGATGGCAATGCGCGGTAACCATGAGGAGTGAGGACGTCTACTGCCTTGCAGATCACTCAAAATTATTGGGGGAGGGGTTAATAATTATATCCTCTATACCAAAGGACATAAAGAGATGCCAATTTTGTTGACAAGCGAATGACGATTAGCTGCGAGTCAGCTACCAGCGTAAATAATCGATAAAGAAATGTCGTAATTTGGTGCCAAATGCCCAGATAACGCCGCGTCTGCTTTAATTAACTGCTTTGAGCAAACAGTAAAATGCTACTATCTAACTTGCACGTAAGAAGGCAGATTAACGGTTAAGGCTAAGAAGTGGCAGGTATGTCGGAAGCAACTAGGACTCGCACGCATGCGCCCGAGGTTAGACAGCGCGCCGTCGAGATCCTCCAAGAGGGGGTCGGTCATCGCGCCCTCGCCGCGGAGCTTGGCATTCCCCAGGCCACGGCTCGTCAGTGGGCCCGCGCGTATGCTGTGGGCGGTGCCGACGCCGTTCTCAACGCCGGTTCGCATCATCACACCTATTCGTACGAAGTTAAGCTCGCCGTGGTCAAGGACCGCTTGGAAAACGGCTTAACGGTTCGCGAGGCCATGATCAAACACAAGATTCCAAGCGAGTCTTCGGTTAAGGCCTGGTGCCGCCAGTATCGCGAGAGCGGTGAGTCCGCACTGGTCGATAAGCCGCGGGGTCGCAAGCCGCGCGTTAAAAAGGCGGAATAGCAAACGGGATGGTGCGCCCACAGGGGCGCATTTTTCTTGCCGCCTCTCTGCTCCAAAGCGGACGTGCCCTTACCCCGTACGCCTAAAACTCCCCAGTTGACCGAAAACCTGCCGTCGCTACTCCTCAATTGAGCTATAACGTTAAACAATTGCAGCGTTTTTGCACGGGGGAGTGATGGTATGACGCTACTGTATTTCCTTACCCTGTTTCCGCTGGTACCGGCGCTGGGCATGCTGCTCGCGCGCGGTGACCGCGCCCGCGATGCGGTGGGGCTTGTAGGCTCCGGCATTATTATGGCGGTGACAGTTGTAGTCGCCGTCATGTTTTTTGGCACGGGTCCGCAGAGCTTTGAGGTTGCCCCCGGCACCTCGCATGTGCTCTCGATCATCAGCTCCGTCATCGACGTCATCCTGTGCGCCGTCATCCTGTACAACGCGCACAAATATAAGAGCGTGCTTACCACGGTGCTCGGCATAGTCCAGCTGGTGGGCTCGCTCGTCTTTGCGGCCATGACGCTGCCTGCGGCCGAAGCCGTCACGGCGACGCCGCTCTACCTAGACTACATGAGCGTGATCATGGTCCTCGCCGTCGGCATCGTCGGCAGCCTTATCTGTATCTACGCTTTGGGCTACATGAAGGACTTCCAGGCCCATGATGAGCACGAGGCCGCGCTGCGCGGGCAGACCGCGCCCGACCGTCGTCCGCAGTTCCTGGCGCTTATGTTCCTGTTCCTCTCGGCCATGTTCGTCATCGTGACGAGCGACAACCTTGAGTGGCTGTTCTGCGGCTGGGAAATCACCACCGTGTGCTCGTTCCTTATGATTGGCTACACGCGCACGCCCGAGGCCATCAAAAACGCCTTTACCCAGATCATCCTCAACATGCTGGGCGGTATCGCGTTTTTGGCCGGACTCATGTACCTGCACGTTAACGGCATGCCGCTGACCATCTCGGGCATGATTGAGCTTTCCGGCGCCGGAACCGCGCAGTCCGCGCTGCTGGTGATGCCGGTCATCCTGTTGTCGCTCGCCGCGCTCACCAAGGCCGCACAGATGCCGTTCCACACTTGGCTGTTGGGTGCCATGGTTGCCCCCACGCCCACGAGCGCCCTGCTGCACTCGTCAACCATGGTCAAAGCCGGCGTGTTCCTGATGGTCAAGCTGAGCCCGCTCTATGCCATCTATCCCGTGACCGGCTTTATGGTCACGAGCGTGGGCGCCATCACGTTTTTGCTCGCTGCCCTTATGGCCATCTCGCAGAGCAATGCCAAGCGCGTGCTCGCGTACTCCACCATTTCCAACTTGGGCCTCATCAGTGCTTGCTTGGGTGTCGGCGCGCCCGAGGCCGTATGGGCGGCCATCTTCCTGATCCTGTTCCACACGGTGGCAAAGTCGCTGCTGTTCCTGTGCGTGGGCACGGCCGAGCATCATATCGGCAGCCGCAATATCGAGGACATGGACGGTATGTTCAGCCGCATGCCGCACCTGACGCGCCTGATGATGCTGGGCATCATGGGCATGTTTGTGGCGCCGTTTGGCATGCTCGTGTCCAAGTGGGGCGCTCTGGTGGCGTTCGCGCAGACCGGCAACGTGCTCATGATCATGGTGCTTGCCTTTGGCTCGGCCGCGACGTTCTTCTTCTGGGGCAAGTGGCTTGCCAAGCTTTCGGGCGTCGACCCCACGGCTCAAAACGTTGAGGTCAATGTCCATAAGACCGAATGGATGGCGCTCAACACCATCGCCGCGCTGCTGATTCTGTGCTGCGTGGCGTTCCCGCTCATCTCGAGCGGTTTGGTGTCGCCTTACTTGGCCATGGTGTTTGGCCGCGTGCCATACGTTATTGGCAAAGACGCCATGTATCTGATGGTGGTTATCGTGGCGTTTATCGCCGTGGTGCTGCTGACTTCATTCCGCGTGAGCAACAAGCCGCACGTCAACGTGTACCTTTCGGGTGTGGGAACCGACAAATATCGCCATTTCCGCGGCTCGATGGGGCACGAGGTGAAGGCCGAAAAGCGCAATTGGTACTCGGAGGACGCCCTTGGCGAGAAGCGTATTGGCCCCGCGGGCAGCGTCGTGTGCTGCAGCATTATCTTGTTTGCGCTGCTGTGCTGCGCATGGATTGGGCCCGAGAGGCTTGCCATGAGCGCGCCCTCGGTGTTGCGCGGCAAGTATTTTGAAGGTTCGGGCGTCGTGGGCATCTTTATAGGCACCGTGGCGTTTGCCTTGATTGCGCCGCTTGTGGGCGGTTTGATCGACGGCGTTGACCGCAAACTTTCGGCCCGTATGCAGGGCCGCGTGGGCCCGCGCCTGCTCCAGCCTTTCTACGACGTTGCCAAGCTGCTGCGCAAAGCCCCTGCCAGCGTAAACACCATGGACGATACCTATATGGCGTGCGCGCTCATCTTTACCGTCGTGGGCGGCGGCATCTTTGTGTCGGGCTCTAACACGCTACTGTGCGCTTTTATGGTGACGCTCGCCGCGATCTTTGTGGTGTTGGCGTCCGCCTCGACGCAAAGCCCGTTTGCCCAGGTTGGCGCCGATCGCGAGCTGCTGCAGGTCATGAGTTACGAGCCCGCCGTTCTGCTGATGAGCGTGGGCCTGTACCTTGCCACCGACAGTTTCGATTCCATCGCCGTGACGGGGCAGTCGGTCCCCATCATCGTGTACAGCGCACCCATTTTCCTCGCGTTGCTCGCGGTGCTTACCATCAAGCTGCGCAAGTCGCCGTTTGACCTTTCGTACTCGCATCACGCGCATCAGGAGATCGTCCAGGGCGTCGCCACCGAGATGAGCGGCGGCACGCTGGCCAAGATGACCCTTATGCACTGGTGCGAGACCGTGCTGTTTTTGATGTGGGTGGGCATGTTCTTTGTTTGGGACAACCCCGTGAGCTGGGTTGTAGCCCTGGTCGTGATGGCCGCGACGTATTTTGTCGAGGTCCTGATCGACAACACCTTCGCACGCAGCACCTGGCGCAGCTGCTTTAGGCTCGGATGGGGCGTGGCGCTGGTGTTTGGCCTGCTCAACCTTATGCCCATCCTCGTCGACGTATTTATTTAGGAGGCGGCATCCATGGATCATAAAATGTCGCGCTCGCCGTGGGTTATTCATTACGACGGTTCGAGCTGCAACGGATGCGATATCGAGGTGCTGGCCTCGCTCACGCCGCTGTTCGATGCGGAGCGCTTTGGCGTGGTCAATACCGGCAACCCCAAGCATGCGGATATCTTTTTGGTGACGGGGTCGGTCAACGCGCAGAATCTGCCCGTCGTGCGCCAGATTTACAACCAGATGATCGAGCCCAAGTGTGTGGTGGCCTGCGGTATCTGCGCGTGTTCGGGCGGCGTGTTCCGCGATGCCTATAACGTAATCGGCGGCGTGGACCGCGCGATTCCCGTGGACGTGTACGCGCCCGGGTGCGCCATTCGTCCCGAGACCGTGATCGATGCCATTGTGGAGGCGTGCGGCATTCTGGACCAGAAGGAGGCCGTGATGCGCGCCGGCGGCGATCCGCTTACCGTGGGCGGCGCCGCTACTTGGGACGGTGGCGTTGAGCTGGGCGAGGACGGGTTTGTGGCTGCGGGGGCCGGGGCCGGGGCCGTCGCCGGTGACGGCGTCGAGGTCAACGTGTCCACCAGGTCCGCCGCGCCCGCCGCTGCAAAGGAGGCCGAGTAATGCAAAAGGCTATCTATACCATCGTCGGGATCGACGAGCTCCTGTCGCATGTCCAGGCGCTCAAGGGCGTTGGCGCGCGCTTTGTGCAGATGCACGCCGAACGCAACGTCGACGACGGCACGTATCGCCTGGTCTATACATTTATCAACGTTCGTGCTGCTCAGGAGCATATTGTGCAGGACGGCAACTATGCGATCGAAAACCTGGTGGTTGAGGGAATTGATCAGTACCAGGAGATTCCGTCTATCAGTTCGTACTATCCGGCGGTATTCCCGTTTGAAAACGAGGCCCACGACCTGTTTGGTCTTGCCATTACCGACATGCAGATCGACTTTAAGGGCTTTTTCTACCAGGTCTCGACTGCCGAGCCCATGAGCGTTATCACGCCCGAGGTGAAGGCCGCGCGCGAGAAAGCCATGAAGGTCCGTGCGGCTGCCGAGGCCAAGGCGCGCAAGGTCGCGGCCGAGAAGGCCGCCACGGCTGCGGCTGCTGCAGGGGAAGGCGCTGCGAGCGCCGGCGATGCCGCGGGCGTCGCTGCTCAGCCCGCTGCGACTGCCGGCTCCGATGCCCAGCATGACGATGCCGCTGCCAAGGCCGCGCTCAAGGCTGCCGAGATGGAGGCAAAGCTCGCTGCCATGGATCCCGAGAAAGCGGCCAAGGTCCGCGCGGCGCTTGCCGCCAAGGCCGCCCGCGACAAGCAGAAAAAGGAGGCGTAAGGTCCATGGCTCATCGCTCCGTAATTCCGTTTGGCCCGCAGCACCCGGTGCTGCCCGAGCCGCTTCATCTGGACCTAGTGATCGAGGACGACCGCGTCATCGAAGCAATTCCGCAGATCGGCTTTGTGCACCGCGGACTCGAGAAGCTCACCGAAAAGCGCGATATGCATCAGTTTGGCTACATCGCCGAGCGCATCTGCGGCATCTGCGCCGTGGGCCATAGCTGTGGCTACGCCAGCGCCTGCGAGCGCATGCTCGGCATCGAGGTGCCTGGTCGCGTGCAGTATATCCGCACCATTCTGCATGAGCTTTCGCGCATTCACTCGCACCTGCTGTGGCTGGGCCTGCTCGCCGATGCCTTTGGCTTTGAGGCGCTGTTCTATCGTTCGTGGACGCTGCGCGAGCAGATTCTCAAGATCTTTGAGAGCACTTGCGGCGGTCGCGTGATTCTGTCGATTAACGAGATTGGCGGCCTTAAACACGACATTGAGGATTCCGAGCTGGCGGGTATTGTCCAGACGCTCGACGCTATGCGCCCTGACTACGAGGCCGTGGTGCATACATTTTTGGACGACAATAGCTGCGGCGAGCGCCTGCATAGCGTGGGCGTGATCAGCAAGAAGGACGCGCTGGATCTGTCGATGGTCGGCCCGTTCGGTCGCGCCTCGGGCGTGGATTATGACGTGCGCATGTTCGGTGACGGTGCCTATGCGGACTTGGCTGCGTTTGAGCCGATTGTTGCCACCGATGGCGACTGTTATGCCCGCTGCCAGGTGCGTTGTGCCGAGGTTACGCAGGCCATGGACATTATCAAGGAGCTTGTCGGCAAGATTCCGCACGACGGTATCGGCGGGCGTACCAAGCTCACGCCGGCCGACGGCGCGCGCGGCGAGGTTGTGATTGAACAGCCGCGCGGCGAGGCATATTACTATGTGCGCGGTAACGGCACCAAGAACCTGGACCGTTTCCGCGTGCGCACGCCGACGTCGCAGAACCTGGCGGGTCTGACGCATGCGCTGCAGGGCGTGCTCCTTGCTAACGTGCCCATGATTATCCTGACCATCGACCCCTGCATTAGCTGCACGGAAAGGTAGGCGCGGCATGAGTTTACTGACATTTGCCAAGACGGCCTTGGGCTCTATGGTCAAGCAGCCGGTAACGGTGTGCTATCCGCAGGAGAAGCTCGCGGCACCCGAGCGCCTGCGCGGGCATATCGTTAACGACATGAACGTGTGCATCTGCTGTGGCATGTGCGCGCGCCGCTGCCCGGTGGGCGCACTCGCGGTCGATCGCAAGGGCGGAACGTGGTCGATCGACCCGTATGCCTGTGTGGTGTGCGGCGAGTGCATCGAAAGCTGTCCTAAACACTGCCTGAGCATGGACACCGCGCGCACTCCAGTCGCGGCGGACAAGACTCCCACAGTAGAAACCAAGCCGGAATAGCGTTGGGATGGGGCTGGTATAGCGCTGGAATAGGGGCCGGTGGGGCAAAAATGCCCCACCGGCCCCGCGCTTAAACGCGCGGTTGGGCTGCCACGAACAAAACTATGCCGGATTACGGGGCTGGATTGCGAATCCCCAACCATACAGAAAATCGAAAAACAAAACCGCAGGTAGATAGCCTGCCGTTTTTCAAAAAAGGCTGTATGGATGAGGACTCCGACTTTAGCCCCGTAATCCGGCATAGTTTTGAAATAGCACCATATCCGTAGCAGCCCTTGATCTCCCGTGGACAGAGGGAAACGGATCATTTTTGCCTCACGAGGGCTGCCGCGTGACCCGTCTGCCACGAAATGGGCCTATCTACTACGTTTAGGCGGCAGTCCTCGACCACGTCAAGTAATGCGAAATGAAAACCGCAGGTAGAACGCTTGCGGTTTTTCATGAAAAGCGGCTATGGTCGGGGTATCGAGTCAAACGTAGTAGATGGCCCGATTTCGTGGCGAGCGTTACCAACTGATCCCCCGGGGACGGAGGAAAACGGATCATTTTGACCTGTTGGCTCCGAGTCGCACCCGTTTTCCTGCGAAAACTTTCGTGTCTCAACTTCGGTGAGACATTTGTCTCACGCCCAAAATCAAATCTGGAACGTGTGTCACCTGCCCTAATTGTGTCTCATTTCGTAACTTTAGGCTGATGCAAGGTTTGAGACAGTGAGAAGGGAGACGCGATGAGTAAGTACACGAGGGGTCTCTTGGCGGTGATACTGGCAGTAGTGCTAGTGTTGCCGGCTGCAGCATTCGCCATGCTGCCCGAGGCCAACGCCAGGTCCAGCACGGGAATGGACGGACCGATAATGACCGGAAAGGTCGTCGACCCCGATACCAGCGGACGCTGGGAAATCTGGGCGGCAGGCCACGGCGGCAATAAGGTAACGACCCAAAACGTCGGCCGAATCTGGACCGATAAGACGGTCAAGGCAACCGGGGAAAACGAAGAGTCGGACTTTTTGACCACGCTTTCGGCGATGTCCTCGACGTCTAATTCAACCGTGACAGTCACCACGCCACTTGACATCGTGATGGTGTTGGATGCCTCCGGCTCGATGGATGATCCTATGGGTGGCGGAGATCGCACCAAGCGTATCGATGCACTGAAGAGCGCTGCGAACAGCTTTATCAATACCATCGCCAAACAAAACGAGGCTATCGAGGGCGTTGATAGGCAGCATAGGGTTGCCATTGTTAAGTTTGCGGGTGATAAGACTGATAAGGTCGGCAATGACACGTACTATCAAGGCCAATACAAGTACAACCACTCGCAGGTAATGAAGGGTTTGACCGATTGCTCCGGCGGCAACGTGAAAGCTCTTAAGGATACAGTTGCTGGAATCAAGCCAAGCGGTGCTACGCGTGCCGACTATGGTCTGGAACTGGCCGGGGATATCACTTCTGGTCGCGCAGATGCCAAGAAGATCGTTGTGTTCTTTACCGACGGCAAGCCAACGAGCTACAGCGAGTTTGATTCTGGCGTCGCCGATGCTGCCGTGACGGCTGCCAAGAACATGAAGGACAGCAAGGCCACCGTTTATACCATCGGCATCTTTAGTGGAGCGGACCCCGCTGCCGATCCCTCGAAAAAGGGGACAAGCGACGTCAACAAGTTTATGCACGCCGTGTCGAGTAATTATCCCGATGCCACGTCGTATGCGAGCGACGAGCTTGGCACACGCGCGGAAAACTCCGACTACTACAAGTCGGCGACCAATGCTGAAGAGCTCAAGAAGGTCTTCGACGACATCTCACAGGCCATCACATCGGAGCCGCCTTATCCGACCGAAATCCATAAGGGCTACGACGAGACCAAGTCCGGCTACATCACGTTTACCGACGAGCTGGGCGACTTTATGCAGGTCGACGGATTTACCGAAGTCGTCATCAACGGCATGTCGTTTACCAAGGCGAGCAAGACGGTCAACAAAGAAACCAATACCGACACCTACGAGTTTTCCGGCAAGGCAAAAGACCTGCTCATCACCGTGCAGCGTGCTGGCGATGACAATCCCCGGAAGGGCGATATCGTAACGGTTAACATTCCTGCGTCGTTGATTCCGCTGAGTCACTTTAAGACCGTAGACGGCAAGCTTTCGGTCGACAACGTTAAGCCCATTCAGGTGAAGTATGCCTCGAGCGTGAAGAGCGCCGCACTTGACAACCTGTTTACGCCCGAGAAGGTAGCAGGGCTCAAGAACTACATCGAGCATAATACGACTGTCGTTGACGGCACCAAGACCGTGAGCTTCTACGCGAACAAGTGGAGCGGTGGTGCGCTGGGTGATACGGTTGCGACCTTTGAGCCGGCCGACACCAACCGCTACTACTACTTCCAGAAGCAGACTCCCATTTACGCGGATAAGGACTGCACGCAGCCTGCAAAGAATTCGCTGGCAGATACTGGCACCTATTACTACAAGGATGAGTTTGAGGAGCGGGGCTCGAACGGCGAGGCCAAGCCCGCCACTGCTGTCATCGAGTTTGTCGGCGGCGACGCCGCGAAGTTCGACGGCGCGATTGTTCCCGATGAGAACGGTAACTTGGTGTTTACTGTGGGAACCGCACGCCTGGCCTTTATCGATGAGCTCCACACCACCAAGGAGAGCGTGGGCAGCAACAAAACCGATACCGCGACCGACGTACTCAATCCCAAGTGGAACAACATATCCGCCAAGGCGACCGCGACGCATGTCAACTCCTACCTGGGCAACAACGGCAAGATCAGCTATAAGTACGACATGACGCCGGTAACGGTGGATACCAAGGATACCGAGGCCGGCTTTGGCCTGACCAAGGTGCTCGAGGGTCGCGACTGGACGAAGGAGGACACGTTTGAGTTTGGGCTGACGTCCGAGAACGGTGCCCCGATACCCGAGTCCGCGACAGCGCCCGTGACCGCGTCTGTGACCAAGGACGATCTGGACGACAAGGGTAAGGCTGTCATCGACTTCGGCACGATCAAATACACCGAGCCTGGCACGTACGTCTACAGGGTCAGCGAAAAGAACGCCGGGACCACGGTTGACGGCATTGCCTACAGCAAGAACGTCGCGGAGGTCACCGTGACGGTAACGCCCAACAAGAGGGGCGAGCTCAGCGCTGCTGTGAAGGTGACTTGGAGCGAAGCCGACGAGACCGAGTTCAAGAACGTCTACACTGCGGAGCCTGTTGAGTCCAGCGTTACCGACAAGATTGACGTGACCAAGTCTCTGACCGGGCGCGACCTTACGGCCGGTGAGTTCAGCTTTGAGCTGCGCGAGATTAAGGGTGAGGACTCTGAGCTTATCGAGACCGTTAAGAACGCCGCCGACGGCATGGTGACGTTCAGTGCCATCAGGTACACCGAGATCGGCAAGCACACCTACACGCTGCATGAGGTTAAGGGCAACGCCGGCGGTATTGACTACGATGACGCGGTCTACACCATCGTGACGACCATCGCCGATAACGGCAAGGGCCAGCTGGTTGCCACGCACGAGCTGAAGGACGCCAAGGACGTCAAGAGCATCGAGTTCAAGAACGCCTACACCACGAATGCTACCGAGGCATCGCTTGCGGGTATCAAGAATCTGCAGGTTGACGACGCTCTGACCCCGGCTGATATCACCGGCAAGTTCACCTTTACCGTGACCGGTGAAGAGAGTGCACCCATGCCCGTGAACGCGAGCGTAACCAATGATGCCAAGGGCAAGGTCGACTTTGGCAAGATCACCTTTACGCTCGACGACCTTAACAAGGCTATGGGCGAGAAGCCCGAGAAGCGCGAGCACACCTTTACCTACACCGTGACCGAGTCCGGCGAGGTCGCTGGCGTGACCAACGACGACAGGCCTTCACGCACGGTTTCCTTCACCGTGACCGATGACGGCAAGGGCAATCTGAGCGTATCCCGCAAGCCGGACGGCGATGTGGCATTTACGTTCACCAATACCTATAACGTGACGCCTGTCGAGACGAGCGTTACCGACCAGATCACCGCGAACAAGGTCCTGACCGGGCGTGAGCTCAAGGAAGGTGAGTTCTCCTTTGAGCTGGTCGAGGGCGACGAGGTCGTTGCCAAGGGTACCAACGCTGCTGACGGCACGATTGCCATGGACAAGATTGCCTACGACAAGCCCGGCAAGCACACCTACACGCTGCGCGAGGTCAACGGTGGAACCACCAGCAAGGGCATCACCTACAGTGACGCCAAGTACACCATCGAGACCACCATCACGGACAACGGCGACGGCACCCTCAAGGCCGAGCATGTCCTGAAGGACCCCGAGGCTGCGATCTTCAAGAACACCTACAGCGTAACCCCGCTCGATGCAGAGCTCGACTTTGACCTGAGCAAGGCCATCGACGGCCGCGAGTGGACGGATGGGGACGAGTTTAGCTTTACCATTACCGCCCCCGATGGCGCCCCGCTACCCGATCCTGCGACCGTAACCGTGAGCAAGCACGACGCGAAGGACGGCATTGCCGCCATCAAGTTCGGCAAGATTCGCTACACGGCTGCCGGAACCTACAAGTACGAGATCCGCGAGAACGCGGGTAATACGGTCGGCATGACGTATGACTCCCACGTCGCGACCGCCGAAGTAACCGTGACCGAGGACGGCGATGGCAACCTGACCGCCAACGTCACCAAGAAGGAAAACGGACGCTTTACCAACACGTACCGCACTGAGCTTAACTACACCACGGCCGGCGGTCTGTGGCTCAGCAAGTATCTGGACGGCCGCCCCATGACCGAGGGTCAGTTCACGTTTACCGTGACGCCTGCCGACGAGGCCTCGGCCAACGCGCTTGGCCTGCTGCCTGGAGCCAACAACTTCAAGTCCCCTGCGACGGCAGAGGCAACGGTCGGACTGATCGACATTCTGGCTGGCCATGAGGTTAAATTTACGCAAGCTGACGCCGGCAAGACCTTCAAGTACACCGTGGCCGAAAAGAACGACGGCCAGCCCGGTTACACCTACGATGACGCCGTACGCACGGTGACGATCGCCATCGTCGACGACACCGCCGGTACGCTCACTGCTACGACGACCGTTTCCGGTGGTCCCGAGGGCACGCATGAGACGGTCCACAAGAGTGGCGAGAACAAGGTCGAGAAGGCCCTGGTGCCGTTCCACAACAGTTATAGCGCTACGACCAACACGCCTGGTGGCACCGCTGCTCAGGTCGTTGCCGCCAAGACCCTGACCGGTCGCCCGATGGTCGACGGCGAGTTCTGGTTCGGTATCGCCTATCAGGGTGAGCTTGTGGGTTATGAAAATCTCAAGCCCAATATCGGCGGGCACGTGAGCTTTGATGCTCTGCACTACGACACCAAGATGCTTGCCGATCTTGAGTCTGCTGGGCTTGCCCATCGTACCGATAAGGACGGCAAGCTTGCCTGGACCATTAACTACACGGCCTACGAAGATTTATTCGGGCTGCCAAATGGCGTTTCCGCTACAACGTGGAGCTTTGGCTTTAAGGTTATCGTCGTCGACAACGGTGACGGTACCCTGACGGCAACGGTCGACTACGGCGGCGTCGAGCCCTTGTTCGAGAACGTCTACGGCGCCGAGGCCGTCGATGCCGCGCTCACCGGTACTAAGAAGCTCCAGGTTGCCGAGGGCCTGGCCCCGGCCGACATCACGGGTAAGTTCACCTTTACCGTGACCGCCGACGAGGCTGGTGCCCCGATGCCCGAGCGCACGACCGCAACCAACGACGCGGCCGGCAACGTGGACTTTGGCAAGATCTACTTTACGCTCGAGGACCTCAACCGCGCCCTGGGCGTGGCGGACGATGCGACCGATAAGGCCGAGGCGGACGAAGCTGACGAGGCCGAGGCCGACGAGGCAGAGGCTGAAGAGGCCGACCCCGCCGCTGACGCCAATGTCGACGAGTCCGAGCCTGCGGCCCCCACCGCTCCGCGCTCGCACACCTTTGCCTATACGGTGACCGAGACCGGCAGCGCCCCTGGCGTGACCAACGACGCCAACGCCACGCGCAAGGTTTCCTACACCGTGACTGACGACGGCGCCGGGCACCTGAGTGTTGTGCGCGAAGGCGACGGCGGCGCTGCTTTCACGTTCACCAACACCTACAGCGTGACGCCTACTGATTCCGTGGTGACCGATCAGGTCAAGACGGTCAAGCGTCTGACCGGACGCGACCTTGCAGTCGGCGAGTTCACGTTTGATCTGCTCGAGGACGACGTGGTTGTCGCAAGCGGCACCAACGACGCCAACGGCACTGTGACACTGAGCCCGATCCGCTACGAGGCGCCCGGCACGCACACGTACACGCTGCGCGAGGCTTGCCCCAATGCGCTCGGCCTGTACAAGGGCGTCACCTATGACGGTACGACCTACACCGTCGTGGCCACCGTCTCTGACAACGGCGATGGCACGCTGGCCGTGACGCACAAGCTCGAGGGAACCACCGAGTCGGCTGGTTTTACCAACAAGTATCACGCCATGCCCACCCAAGTCTCCATCGGCGCCATCAAGGTGCTCGAGGGACGCGAGCTCAAGAAGGACGAGTTCAGCTTTAAGCTCGTTGGCGAGGGCATCGAGTCCACCGTCACCAACGATGCCGACGGTAAGATCAGCTTCGACAAGTTTGAGTACGACGAGCCCGGTACGTACGTCTACACCATCAGCGAGGTCAAGGGTGACGAGGCCGGTATGACCTACGACAAGTCCGTCTTTACCGCGACCGTTAACGTGGTCGACGACGGCGAGGGCAACCTCAAGGCGAACGTTGCCTTTACCAAGGGCGACAAGAGCGTCGAGGGTATCGTGTTCAACAACACGTACAAGAAGCCCGAGACGCCCGTGCCGACGCCCGACCCCGGCACGCCCAAGACCGTGACGAACATCGTCAAGACGGTCAAGGGTTTCCTGCCCACCACGGGTGACCAGCAGGCCGCCGCACTGCTCATGGCATTTGTCATCGCCATGGCCGGCGTCGGAGCCCTGGTCTGGGGTATCCGTAAGCGCTAGGCACGCTGGCAGCGCCCGGGGCCAAAAGGCCCCGGGCGGCTAGCGGGGAGCCAAAACACAGCCCCCACCCCACCCCTGGCCGCCACGGAGGTATCTCCCTCCTCCGTGGCGGCGCTTTTGTGCGTAGGGGGGAGGACCGCCACGAAATCGGCCCATCTACTACGTTTAGCCCCTTACCCCCAACCATGCCAAAAAACGCGAAAACAAAACCGCAGGTAGAACGCCTGCGGTTTTGCTCAAAACGAAGGTATGGTCAGGGGTATCGAGTTAAACGTAGTAGATGGGCCGATTTCGTGGCGAGCGGTTCCGGTTGATCCCTTGGGAACGGAAGAAAACGGATCATTTTGGTCCCGCGAGGCCGGCGGAGGCACTCGTGCAGGGCCGCCCGAACAAAACTATGCCGGTTTACTACGACGAATTCGACATTCCCGACCATGGCTGCATTTTTCTAAATATTGCAAACGTTCTACCTGCGGTTTTGCAAGCGCGCAATTTGCTGTGGTCGGAGACGGGCGATTCATCGTAGTAAACCGGCATAGTTTTGAAATGGCATTAAATCGACAACAGCTATTTTGCTCTGCCGGAGCGGTTGACCGTTGGGTAATTACCCTCGCAGATAGGCGATGGCGATTTGGGTGCGGTTGCGCAGGCCCATTTTGGCAAGGATTGAGCTGATGTGGTTGCGCACGGTGCCTTCGCCCATATAGGCGGTGGCGGCAATCTCCTTGTTGTCGAGGCCGCGGGCGATGAGCTCTGCGACTTCGAACTCGCGGTCGGTCAGGCTGACAAAGGCCGCGGGCCGGCGGGTCGTGCCGGCCTCGACGCCCGCCCCATCAAAGTTGATATCCTCGATCGCCTTGCCCTCGAGCACGCATTTGCCATCCATGACCTGCGTCAACGCGGGAGGGATGGCAGCGACGTCGGTTTTAATCAAGTAGCCGCGCGCGCCCAGTTTGAGCGCCGACACAATGTATTCGTCATCCGAGAATGTCGTCAGAAACACCACGCGCGCCGCAGGGTCGCGCTCAAGGATCTCGCGTGCCGCCGAAAGTCCGTCGCGCCCCGGCATCTGGATGTCGAGCAGTGCGATATCAGGCGCGTGTTCGGCATAGAGCAAAACCGCGTCGTTGCCGTTGGCGCCGGTGCCCACTACCTCGATCTGCGGCTGGGCGCCCAGGATAATCTTGAGCGAATCGACCACCAAGCGGTCGTCGTCGACAACAATGAGCCTCATCGGGCGTCATCTCCTTGCTGCTTAGGAACGGTGGCAAACACGCGCCAGCCGGGGGAGCCGGCACGCGGGCCGGCGGTGAAGGTGCCGCCAAGCGCCTCGATGCGCTCGCGCATGGAGGCGAGCCCCATGCCCTCCGTGGCGCCGCGGCCGCTTGCTTGGACCCCGTCCGCGCCATCGTCGGTAACGATGAGCTGGTAAAACGACGGATGCTCCATGCACCGTACGGTGACGGTCTGGGCGCAAGCGTGGCGCATGGCGTTGGAAAGCGCCTCGCGCAGCACCGCCGCAAAGCAGTTGGCGACATTTGCGGGCGCATGCTCGGCCAAAACTTCAAGCTCAATCTGCGGGCCGCCGTCCGAGCGCGCGCCTTCAACAATGCGTTCGAGCTGCACGGAAAGGTCGACGGCGTTGTCGTTGAGCGCGTGGACGCTGGCGCGCACAAGCTGGAGCGCCTCGTCAACCGTACGTTTAACGTCGGCGAAATCGGCGGCGACGCCAGGCTCGTCGGCGTGGACCACGCGTAGGGCTTCGGCCTGCAGTGAGGCGCGCGTGAGCTGGTGCCCGACGTTATCGTGGGTCTCGCGCGCGATGCGGGCGCGTTCGGCGAGCGTCGCGAGCTCGACTTCGTAGTCCTGGCGGTCGGCGAGGTCGCGGTTGCGTGCCTCGAGTGCCAGGGCGCGTTCTTGCAGCTTGTCGCGGGTGCGACGCATGCGTTCCTGTTCGCGTTCCAGCTGCGCGGTGCGCAGCGACAGCAACGTGGCGGCGACCGAAAGGATGGCGGTTAGCAGCAGCGTTCGGGTGGTGAGCGCGCCGCCGCGAAGGTCCGCGACAAGCGCGCAGACAAACACGGCGCCAATCGCCAGCGCGGGCCAGATGCGTTCACGGCGCACGCGTCGCGCGATGTCATAGAGGGCGAGAGGCGCAAACGGCACAAACGGCGGCACGAAGACAGCCGCGATGATGTAAGCGTAACTTGCGGTCTTGCTTGCGCGGCGCGTGCGTTCCCCCTGTGCGACCTCGGCCAGTGAGGTGGCAATAACGCCAAGGCAAAACGCCGCGACCAGGTGAGCGTCCACAGCAAGGCCCATGGCGGCTGCGATACAGCACGCCAGAACGATCGATTTGTCGAAAAGCCTGTTCATACGGGTATTGTACGCGAAGCCGCGCGTGGTGGAGGGACCGCCTGCGCAACCGTGACATTCCTCCCACGCGGCAAAGCGGGGACATCGGCAGGCCGCACGGCCAAGCTCCGCACTCGTGACAAAGCTCACTGGCGCGCGCCGGCGGCTCCTGCGATGATGCAATCGTACCGGGCCGCAATCAACAGAAGGGCCGCCTCATGACAGACATCGTCCACGTCGAAAACCTCGTCAAGCGCTATGACGACCTTATTGCGCTCGACCACTTTAACCTGAGCATCGCCCCCGGCGAGATCTTTGGCCTGCTGGGCCCCAACGGCTCGGGCAAGACCACGTCCATCAACTGTATTCTGCGGCTGCTCGCCTACGACAAAGGCACTATCGAGCTGTTCGGCGAGCCCATGACGCCCGCCCGCTACGACCTCAAGCGCCGCATCGGCGTGGTCCCGCAGCAAGTTGCGGTGTTCGACGAGCTCACGGTGCGTGAGAACATCGACTATTTCTGCAGCCTTTACGTTAGCGACCGCAAGCGCCGCCGCGCGCTGGTGGACGAGGCGATCGACTTTGTCGGGCTGGGCGACTTTGCCAAGTTCCGCCCCGGCAAGCTCTCGGGCGGCCTGGCGCGTCGCCTCAACATTGCCTGCGGCATTGCGCACAAGCCCGAGCTCATCTTCTTTGACGAGCCTACGGTGGCAGTCGACCCGCAGAGTCGCAACGCTATCCTGGAGGGCATCTGCCGCTTGCGCGACGAGGGCGCCACGGTGGTGTATACCAGCCATTACATGGAGGAAGTCGAGCAGATTTGCAGCCGCATCATGATCATGGACGGCGGACGTGTGCTGGCGCAGGGCACCAATGACGAGCTCAAACGCATGATTCAAATGGGCGAGCGCGTGACTGTCGAGGTCGGCGCCGTCGAGACCGCCACGGTCGAGCGGCTGCGCGCTCTCGAGCACGTGCTTTCGGTTGAGCTGTCCGGCGGCGAGCTCGTCTGCACCTGCGAAGCGAGCCCGCACAATTTGGTCGACATCCTCGACACGCTGCGCGCCGCCGATGTGACGCTCGGCCGCGTGTGGAGCGAGCCGCCGACCCTCAACGACGTGTTCCTCGAGATCACCGGCCGCGAGCTGCGCGACTAGGGGGCAGTCATGTTCAACACCATCATCACTACGGTCAAGACGCTGCTGCGCCGGCCGAGCACGTGGGTCTGGGGCGCTCTCTTTCCCATCGCACTTTCCACGATGTTCATGTTTATGTTTGCGAATCTGAGCTCCGACGGCACGGTCGACCCGGTACCGGTTGCCGTCATAGCGGACGAGGCCTGGGACGCCTCGACCTTTAAGGACGTGGCGACGTCGCTTGCCAAGGAGAGCGACAATCAGCTGCTCGAGATCCACGAGTGCGACGACGCAGCCGATGCGAACCGTGCGCTTAAGGCCGGCGAGGTCGCGGGCATCTACACGGTCGATGCCGCGGGCACGCCCAAGCTCACACTGCTATCGAGCTACGACAGCTCGCGCGCATCATCGGTGCTCACCGATCGCAGCATCCTGGAAACGGTGGCAAGCTCGTATACACAAAATGCCGAGCTCATGTCCCAGATTGCCCAGGACAACCCGGCGGCACTCGCCGACCCCGAGGCGGTTGCGCGCGCCCTGTCGCTCGAGGGCGGCACCCGTCGCGTGAGCCTTACGCGCACCACGCCCGATGGCACGGTCATCTACTATTACGCGCTCTTTGGCCTGGTGGCGATGATGTCTGCCGAGTTTGCCGCCTTGAGCGTCGTCGATCTGCAGCCCAATCTGTCGGGCCTTGGCGCGCGCCGCTGCGCGGGCGGTCTTTCCAAAACGGCGTCGCTGGCCGGTATCTTTGTGGGCTCGTGGCTGGTCTCCTTTGCCTCGATGACGATCGCGATTGGCTACGTGCGCCTGGTCGTGGGCGTCGACTTTGGCGGGCGCGAGGGACTGTGTTTGGTGGGCGGCGCCGCTTCCGCGCTTGCCGCCACAGGCCTGGGACTCTTTGTGGGCACGCTTCCCGTTAAGGGCGGCAAGGCGTCCAAGTCCGGCATCCTCACGGGCTTTGCTACCACGTGCGCCCTGTTCGCCGGCCTCTACGGCGAGCCGGCGATGGCGCTTGCCGACGACGTCGCCCGCGCCTGCCCGGCCGAGTGCTGGCTCAACCCCGTCAAGCTCATCTGCGACATGTTCAACCGCCTGTATTTCTTTGAGGACCTGGGCCCCTTTGCCGTTCGCGCCGGCGCGCTGGTCCTTATGGCGCTGCTGTTCGTTGCCGCCGCCACGCTGATCTTTGGAAGGAGCCGCTATGAGCACCTTTAAGACTGCGCTTCGCATGGCGCTCGCGCACCCGCTCTATCTGCTCATCTACACGGTGTTCATTTCTCTGCTGGGTGTGTTTATCGCGGCTTCGGTGAGCTGGAACTCGTCGCAGCTTACCGAGTACGAGCCCTACGACACCAACGTGATCGTGGTCGACCGCGACGACAGCGACCTTTCGCGTGCGCTTACCAAGCATCTGGGTTCGCGCTTTGAGCTGGTCACGGGTGTCGGCGACGACACCTACGACCTTGCGGACGCGCTTTCCAAGAGCAACAGCGCCAAGGGTAGCGCCGACTGCGTGTTCTTTATCCCGGAGGGGTTTGAGGGCGACCTCGTTGCAGCAGCCCGCACGGGGGAGTCCCTGCCCAAGCTCGATGTGACCTACGGTGCCGGCACCATGGCGGCGGCGCTTTCGTCTGCCGAGGCCTCGCGTTGGATCTCGCTCGCGGGCGCTGCGGCCGCACTTGAGCCCGCCGCCTCCAACGGCGACGTCGCCAAGGCTGCCGAACATGCGGCCGCGAAGCGCGCGGAGGTCGAGATCGAGCAGGTCAGGGTCGACTCGACTGCTGCCGCCACGCTCGAGTCGTATTTCAACTTTGGTGCGTACGCGATTATCTCGTCGGTCATCGTGTCGGTGGGGCTGGTGTTCTCGGGCATGAACGAGCCCGAGCGCGTGCGTCGTATGGATGCCGGCCCAATCTCCGAGCGCCAACGTTCGCTTGCCGTGTTTGCCGCCGCCGCCGTGCTCACCGTCTGCATCTGGTTTGTGTCGAGCATGATGGGTGTCGTGGGCTTTGCCGGCGCGGTCGCCGAGGTCGGCGTGGGCCGCGTGTGCCTGGCGCTGGCGTCGACGTTTGCCCTGGCGTGCACACCGCTGGCCGTTGGCTTTGCGCTTTCGAGCCTGGGTGCACGCGAGGAGCTGCTCAACGGTGTGGGCAACTTACTCGGCATGCTCATGACATTTTTGGGCGGCGCCTGGATGCCGCTGTCGCTGATGGGCTCGGCCGTGCAGGCCGCGGCACATTTCGTGCCGACGTATTGGGTGAACGACGCGATCGGCAAGGCGCTCGCCTCGGATTTGACGTCCGCCGTGCTGGGCGACATCGCCTGCGACCTGGGCGTCACGGTGCTCTTTGCCGTGGCCATCGCCGCCGCAGGTCTGGCTCTCGCACGCGCCAAATCCCACGCCTAGCCACCTGGTCATTGGTCATTGGGGACATTCTTAAACGACTGGTCATTCAAGAACGTCCCCAATGACTAGTCTGAAATAAATCCCAAGCCTCGCTCCAAAATAGTTCGCCAAGGTTTACTATTACGTTTATAAAGTAGTACAAGGCTAACAATGGGGGATGCCATGGCAACGCGGGAAGCCTACGTCCAGGTTAAGGATCTCAAAAAGCACTATGGCGACGGCGATGCGCGCCTGACGGTACTCGATGGTATCGACACGTCCATCAACCGCGGCGAGATCTGCGTCATGCTGGGGCCTTCGGGTTCGGGCAAGTCGACCTTTCTTAACCTGATCGGCGGCCTGGAGGATGCTGACGCCGGCTCTATTCTGGTGGACGGCTGCGACCTCACCACGCTCAACACCGGCGACCTGGGCGAGTATCGCCGCCGCGAGCTGGGCTTTGTCTTCCAGTTCTACAACCTGGTGCCCGATCTCACCATCAAGGAAAACATCGAGGTCACGGCGCACCTGTCCAAAAACCCGCTCAACATTGACGACCTGCTGCGTTCGCTGGGCCTCTACGAGCACCGCAACAAGTTCCCGCGCCAGGTCTCGGGCGGCCAGCAGCAGCGCTGTGCCATCGGCCGTGCGCTCGTCAAAAACCCGGGCCTGCTGCTGTGCGACGAGCCCACCGGCGCGCTTGACTACAAGACGTCCAAGGAAATCCTGCAGCTCATGGAGGATGTCAACCGCACCTACGGCTGCACCATCATCATTGTCACCCACAATGCCGCCATCGCGCACATGGCCAATCGCGTGCTGCGCCTGCGCGACGGGCACATCGTCGAGGATGAGCTCAACGAGTCGCCCGTTGCGGCCGCCGAGCTCGATTGGTAGGCGGCGCCATGACACCTCTCGCAAAACGTCTCCCGCGCGAGCTGCGCCGCAATATCGGCAAGTACCTGGGCATCTTTTTGCTTATGTGCGGAAGCATCGCTCTCACCTCGGGATTTTTGCTCGCAGCGCATTCCATCGGCTGCCTTATCGATGACATGCGCGATGCGTACGCGATTGAGGACGGCCGCGTGACCACCCCCTTCGAGGCTACCGACGATCAACTCAAGGCCGCCGAGGATGCAGCCGGCGACGTCGGCGGCGTCACGCTCTACAAGAATTTCTCCATCGACGCCATCATCAAAAAGACCGCCGGCGACGACGGCACCAAGCGCACGCTGCGCACCTATGCGCACCGCGCTAAGGTGGACATTGCGTCCTACTGTGAGGGCAAGGAACCCAAAGCGGATGACGAGGTGGCCATCGACCGTGTCTTTGCCACCAATAACAACCTGTCCGTGGGTGATAAAGTCGAGCTCGAGGGTCGCACCTACACCATTTGCGGCATCATGACCCAGCCCGATAGTCAGGCGCTGTTCCTCAACAATTCGGACTTTACGGTGAACACCATCACGTACGGCGTGGCCGAGGTCACCGATGGCGGCTTTGCCGCGCTCGAAGATGCCGGCGGCGCACCCGCCTACACCTACTCCTTCACCTTTACCGATCGCGACCTCCCCACCGCGGACCGCATCGACGCCGAGCAAGATATGGTCGAGGCACTGACCGACGCCGATGCGCGCGTGGACGATCTGACCGACGCCGATTCCAACCAGGGCATTGGCTACGCGCGCGACGACGTAGACGGCGACTCCATGATGTGGATGACGCTGCTCGACATCATCATCGTGATCATGGCGTTCGTCTTTGTGGTCCTTACCGACGCCACCATCGAGGAGGAGAGCGCCATCATCGGCACGCTGCTCGCCAGCGGCTATCGTCGACGCGAGATCGTGCTGCACTACCTTGCGCTTCCCGCCATCGTGGGCGTGGTCGCGGCGCTTTTGGGCACTGCGCTCGGCGTCGTGTTCTTTACCGAGCCCATGCGCAGCCTCTATTACGGCTCGTACAGCCTGCCGCCCTTCCAGGTGTACTGGAGCTGGGAGATCTTTGTGAAGTGCGCCGTGGTTCCCGCCGCCGCGCTCGTCCTCATCACGCTGGTGGGTCTGCTTCGCAAGATGGGCAAGACGCCGTTGCAGTTCCTTCGTCACGAGTCGAGCGGCAAATCGGGCACCAAGCGCGGCCTGCGGCTGCCGGAGCGCATGGGCTTTGTCTCGCGCTTCCGCTTGCGTATCTTCCTGCGCAATCTGGGCAACTTCGCCACACTCTTCGTGGGCATTGCATTTGCGTCGCTACTGCTGCTCTTTGGCCTGGCGATTCTGCCCACGATGACGCACTATGCGGACAACCTCGAGACAAGCCTGGTCGCCGAGCACCAGTACACGCTCAAGGCGCCGTTGGAGCTCGAGGGCACTGCCGAGGAGCGCGAGCAGTGGTCGGCACTCGAGCGCTTGCAGTCGGTTGACGGCGCGCTGCTTTCCGCCACTCAGGATGCCGATGACGAGCTTGACGACGCGGCCGATGCGGCGCGGGCGGCAGCCGATGCCGCGACCGCATCTCCGTCTGCCGAGAGCCTGGCCGCGGCGCAGGACGCGCTCGCCAAGGTCCAGGACAAGAAGGATGCGCTTTATGCGCGCCTCGATGACCTTGCCGATGCCCTCGGCTGCAACCGCGACGAGGCTATCGACCTGATTGACAAGGCCTCTAAGATTGACACCGACAACGACGATATCCACCCGGTCAATACGACCGATAACGGCGCGGGCGCAATCGCACAGGCCGAGAAATACGCCGTCTACCAGCTGCAATACGATCGCGGCGACGGAAATGGCGAGGAGACGATTTCCGTCTACGGCATTTCATCCGATTCACGCTATTGGAAAGACCTCAACGTCGGCGACGGCCGTGTCGTCTTTGGCGGCGGCCTACTCGACAAGTTCGGCTGGAGCGAGGGCCAGAAGGTCACGCTCAGCGACAAGTACGAGGGCAAGAATTATTCCTTTGAGTACGCGGGCAAGGACTGTGCCTGGGGCTCCAAGTCGGATATGAATGTCTATATGAGCATCGACGACTTTAACGAGCTGTTCGACAACGACGCCACCTACTTTAACGGCTATGCGAGCAACAAGAAGCTCGACCTCGATGCTCGTTACTTTGCCGGCGACACCACGCCCGACGACATGCGCGCCGTGGGCGACCAGTTCATCGGCATGATGAGCAAAATGATCGGCATGATGGTTGGGCTTGCGGTGTTCATCTTCGTGCTGTTTATGTACCTGCTGACCAAGGCTGTGATCGACCACAGCGCCCGTTCGATCAGCTACATGAAAGTCTTTGGCTATCGCGATAGCGAGATTTCGCATCTGTACATCCGCTCGATCACATTGTGCGTGGCAGCGTCACTCGTGCTGAGCCTGCCGGTCATTATTGGCTCGCTCACGGCCATCTTCCGCTCGATGTTGCTCGCCTACAACGGCAATATCGAGATCTACGTGCCCGCTTGGTCCATGGCGGCGTGCGCAGGAATCGGCTTTGCGACCTACCTGGTCGTGGCACTGCTGCACACGCGCTCCATCAAGCGCGTCAGCTTGGCCGAAGCCCTCAAAGTGCAGGAGTAGCCATCGGGGACAGTCCTTGCCATTCGTCGGCTCGCCGGCCGGCTGGCAAGGACTGTCCCTAACTGCCGGGCGGCGAAAGAGTGTCCCTTGCGACTGGTCATTTAAGAACGTCCATTACAGTCGAAATTGTCAGCCTGGGACCATCTCGGGCTACGATTGAGGCGCGCCCAGAACGGGCCGCCGACCGGGCGCCCGCGCACGGCCGAACGTCCCTGCCCCCGA
>CABUSE010000004.1 GCA_902494135.1 uncultured Collinsella sp.
GCCCGCGGTTCTTCGTGCCCGCGCCTCTATCAAGTGGTAACGACCCTACCACGTTGCACTTTACCAAACAAGAGTATTCGTATATAACGTTTAAAAAATGCAGGGATATGCTAGAAACATGTGTGCCACAATCCTGTATCACAATAAATTGCAACAGATATGCCTCACGAAGGGATCTTCTATGACCGAGCTCCAAGAACTCCGCCGCTATCGCCGCGACCTCCATCGCATTCCGGAGCTCGATTTCGATCTTCCTCAAACCATAGCCTATATCGAGGGCGTGCTGGCACCGCTCGCTTGCGAGGTGACCCATCCGTGCCCCAGCTGCGTCTGCGCTTTCTTCGACGCTGGCGTTGGTGCCTCGCATGCCACGGCGATTCGCGCTGATATGGATGCGCTGCCCATTGCCGAGGCAACAAGGGCGGTGTTCGCCTCGACCCATCCCGGCAAGATGCACGCTTGCGGACATGACGGACACATGGCTATGGCACTTGCGGCGGCAACCTTTGTCGACCGCACGATCCGTGAGCAGCCGGGAGCCATTAAGCGCAATGTGCTCTTTGTGTTTCAGCCGGCCGAGGAGACGACTGGTGGCGCCAAGACGGTGTGCGAGAGCGGCGTGTTCGAGCGTTACGGGGTGGATCGCATCTTCGGCTTCCACGTGTGGCCCGATCTGCCCGCCGGCACGTTGGCGAGCTGTCCCGGTCCGCTGCTGGCGCGCTCAAGCGAGACGCACATTCATATCCATGGCACGAGTATCCATATCGCCAAGACCTACGGCGTTCCAGTCGAGGAATCGCACGATGCCGCGCTGGCAGCGGCCAAGTTCTTAGTTTCCGAGCGCGAGCTCATGGACGAGTTGGGTGCCGATGAGCCCTGCATTGGCAAGTTCGGCCTGCTGCAGGCGGGCACCGTCTGCAATGCGGTGGCGGGGGAGGCCCATGTTGCCGGTAGCTTGCGTGTGTTTACGGACGCCATGTTCGACCGTGCGCGCGAGGGCGTACGCCGTGCGCTCGACGAGGCGTGCACCGCAACGGGCTGTACGTACGATCTCGACTTTGCCGAGGGCTATCCGCCAGTCGATAACGACCCCGAGTTGTTTGCCCACATTGCGCCTGCCTTGCCCGAGCTGCAACTTGTGGACGAGCCGCTGCTGATCGCCGAGGATTTCGCGTTCTATCAGCGCCATCTGCCGGGCGTGTTCTTCTTGTTGGGCACGGGCGTGCCAGAGGGCCAAGACAACCCGAGTGATTCGGATGGCTGCCCCGCCTATGCCACAAGCGCCCTGCATACCGATAGCATGCTCTTTGACGAGGAAATTTTGCTCAAGGGCCTCGATGTCTACAAACGATTGCTTTTGCTTGACTAAGGTGTGAAGGACTATTTGTTCTAGAAAACACGAACAAACGTACGATATAATAGAGATGTAAGTCTATAGAAACGTTTGACGTTACTAACGTAAGGCGATACTATGATTGCATCGTATAAAGATGAGGATACCGAACGCTTTGCCATGGGTGTGCGGGTCAGGAGGTTCGTGCCCTTTGAGCGTGTTGCGTTGAGGAAGATTCGCCAACTGCAGGTTTGTGCTTCGCTTGATGATCTTCGCGTTCCGCCGGGCAATCGCCTGGAAGCTTTGAAGGGCGATCGTGCCGGTCAATATAGCATCCGTGTTAACGAGCGCTATCGGGTCTGTTTTGAGTGGAGACAGGAGATGGCTTGGAATGTCGAAATCGTCGATTATCACAAGTGATGAGACTGCGCCCGATTTGCTGCCGCCGGTGACTCCTGGTGAGCTTCTCAAAGAGGAATTTCTTGTCCCTATGGGAATTTCTCAATATCGCCTTGCTAAGGAGACCGGGATTCCGGCTCAACGCATTGGACAGATTATCTTGGGAAGGCGTCGCGTGACGGCCGACACCGACCTTCGCCTTTGCCGCTACTTTGGTTTGACGGATGGATATTGGCTGCGCGCCCAGATAGCGTTTGATCTCGAGGCGGAGAAGAGGCGCATCGAACCGGAACTGGATAAGATCGTTCCTGTCCAGCAGGTTATCGCATTGTAGTGTTCAAAGATGTTGAGGTTGGAGTGACGATGGGGCGACGCCGACAGACTGCCGTATATAGTCCCGGTGGGTGTGGATGCGGCTTGTTGTTGCTTCCGGTTATTGCTGTGAGCATTGGCGTGATGTTTGTGCTTGCTGGACTGGCCGCGTCAGCACTTGTGCTGTTGATTGTGGCCATTGGCGTGACGATTTGGCTCTGCCGTAATCGCGAGCGACGCCGTGCTGACGGTAAAACCAATGTCGGCTGGGTCGTATTCCTGGTCATTGCGTACCCGCTGAGTGTCAGCTACCTGGCGTTCTTTGTCCTGTTGATGATCAGTGCTTTTACCGGGGAATCCGTCGCGGTGGGTTGATGCGCTGCCAGCAGACGGTCGCGCAAAGTGCGTTTGCTCGGCGTTTGGATAACTGCATTGGCCGTTTGCCGCAACCTTAGCTCTCAGCTAATGAATTCAAGTTCAATCCTTCCTACGATGTGCTGTGTGCCGGCACGGTAGCCGGATCGTAGGAAGGATGCATGATGAATAAGCTCGAAAACGAAGTGCTGCTGAGCCGTCGCGCTGCACTGGGCGCATTCGCCACCGTCGCCTTGGGGACTGCCGGTCTTCTTGCCGGTTGTGGTAGCGATAAGGCGACCGTCACCGAGGACGCTGGTGATGGCGACAAGAAGGAAGAGGCGAAGAAGGAAGAGCAGTCTACGACTGACCTGGCGGTTGGCGCGACGGTGACCACGGCTGCCGGTCTTTCCGTCGTTGTCGATTCCGTCCAGCCCGGCCTCACAAATTATGACGGTTCGACCATGACGGGCATTCACGTCACGTACGTCAACAATGGCGATGAGGGCGCAGATTACAATATCTACGACTGGAAGGGCGAGGACGCCAACGGCGCTCAACAGAATCAGGGTTACTACAGCGAGGGCTCCGATGAGCTGCAGTCTGGTACCCTTTCCGCCGGTGGCTCCGTGGCGGGCAATATCTACTTTGATGGCGATATCAAGAAGGCACTGTATTTTGCCAACATGTTTGATAAGTCTGCCACTGCAAGCTGGGTGCTGGCCTAGCATGTCGCTACCGTTGCGCCGTATGGGAGGTGAAGTCGTATGCCCGATAAAAAGTTGACTGACGAGTTACTCAATGAACTTCTCGACGCGCCAAACATCGATGGCTATATCAAAGAACACGACTTTGCCGCCCCGTCGCTTTCGGACTACCTGCAGCAGCTGCTGCAGGAAAAGGGCTTGGAGCGCTCGCGCGTGGTTCGTATGGCCGATCTCAATGAGACCTTTGGCTATCAGATCTTTACCGGTGCGCGTCATCCGAGTCGCAATAAGGTGCTGCAGATTGCCTTTGCGATGGCGCTGACGCTCAAAGAGGCCAACCGTGCGCTGACGGCTGCCGGGGTAAGCGTTCTTAACTGCAAGGACCGCCGCGATGCGATTATCATCTTTTGCATCGATCGCGGGTGCAGCCTCCAAAAGGTCAACGAGGAGCTGTATCGCTTTGGCGAGGAGACGGTGAGTTAGCGGCTGATATCTGAGCCGGCGGAACTGCCGAACAACGATGCAAACGAACGGGGCGCGGATGCCATGGGGTGTCTGCGCCCTGCGCTATGATGGAGGCTATGGATACTCAGACCCCAACATATTCCAATGACGAGCTGACCGCAGCGCTTGCCGAGCACCTGGCGTCGCTCGATCGCGACGACAGCTATCGCGTGGAGCGTGTACTTAAGCGCTCATCCGTTGAAACAACCGAGCTCGTGTTCTTTGAAGGAACCGGCGGTGGTTCGCTCGGCCCCTTTGTCCGTAAACGTATCGATGCTTCGGCCCAAATCGGCGGGGCATACGGACGTTTGTTTGCCGCTCAGCGGGCAGGCGGGCGTTTTGAGCACCTGCCCAGAATTGTCGATTGTCGTCGTGTGGGCGACGAGCTCAACGTGGTTATGGAATACATCGAAGGGGAGACGCTCGGGGCGCTGGTGGACCGTCTGGGGGCCACCAGCGATTATGCACGTGAATTGTATCCTGCCCTTTGCGACGCCGTGGGCGAGCTCCATGCCGGTTTTGCAATGGCGGGGGAGACGTCGGCACCGGTGATCCATCGCGACCTCAAGCCGTCGAATATCATCGTGACGGGTGCCAACTATACGCCTGATGAGGCCTGACGTTTTCGTCGCTGGTGATTATCGACTTGGGGATCGCGCGCGTATGGCGCGATGGCGCCGATGCCGACACCGTCAAGTTTGGCACGCGACCCTATGCGCCGCCCGAGCAGTATGGGTTTGGGCAGACGAGCGTGCGAAGCGACGTCTACGCACTTGGCGCCCTGTTGTTCTTCTGCTTGACGGGAGTCGACCCTAAACCAGGGCTCGACATGCGCGAGCAATGCGAGGCGCGCGGCATTCTCACTCCACTTGCCGATGCCGTCTGCATGTCGATGGCGCTCGACCCGGCCAAGCGTTTTGCGAGCGCGGAAGCGTTGGGACGGGCGACGCGCGTGGCATACGATCTGAGCCGCCCCGTGCGGCCTCCTGCGCCTGCGCCTGTCCGTACTCCGGCCTCGGAGACGGTGTTGACGTCCCAAGGGCTCCAGAACCCCGCAGGGCTTCCTAGGCCTGCCGTCTCCGCTGCATGCGGTCTGCTCTCTCGCGTTCCGGAGTCTCTGGGGCGCATTTGGAATACGTTCGTCTGCTTCTCGCTGCTTGTGTTCTTTGCCGGAAGTCACTTTGCCGTCTTTCACCCCACTGGAGCAAACCAAAGCTACCCGACGTGGCTTCTCATAATCGAGTATTTTTTCTTTGTCGATGGCCTTACGGTGCTTATGCATTTTGCGCTGCTCGATAAGCGCCGTCTTCGTCGGCGATTCGCATTGCTCGACAGCTATCGCGGCAAAAAACTCGCGAAACTTTGGCTCAAGGCATTGGGTGTGCTGCTCCTATGCATGATCGTCATAGTCGCGGTTGCCAATGCGACCGGCGTCGTCGATACCTCCGCTACCTAAAAGAAAAAGGGCCCCATTGGGGCCCTTTGCAGTTGCACTTAGATGCGGTTCATCTGAGCGGCGACTTTGTTGTACCAGTCCTGCCATGTGGGCGGGCAGTACTTTTTGGCCGCAGCCGGGGTAAGGGTGGAGCCGTAGTTGGCGCCCAGATAGGCAACGTGAGCGGAGATACCTTCGCTCCAGCTGCCAAAGCTGCGCCAACCGCCGCCACGTGCACTCCAGCCCCAAGCGTTGTAAGAATTGGCGCAATAAGCACCCTTGGTGCTCTCGATGCAGGCGATGGCGGGGGACCAACGGGGGTCGACACCGGTATTCCAAGCGGCGACGGCAAAGTTATAGCCCTGGCCTGCCATGGGGGAGCCGGCGAGATAATTGTCGATGCGGTTCGTCCACTCATTAATGAACGAATCGTAATCGGAGCTACCGGTATTGGAGTTGTTCACCGTGGTGTCGATGGTGGTGTTGGTGTTGGTGGCCTGGCTGCTGGAATTGCTGCCGCTTACGCCCTCGCCCGAGAGCTTCTCGGCGGCAGCGGCCTTATCGGCCTCAAGCTTGGCAAGCTCGGCGGCATTTTCCTGTTCGGCTTTTGCCTGTGCCTCGCTGCGGAGCTGCTGGGCCTGCGCCAGCGCATCCTCGGCGTTTTTCTGCTCTGCCTCAAGCTGTGACTTGGCCTGCTGGAGCTCGGCCTTGTTCTGCTCGAGTTCGGTTTGCATGTTATTGAGCTCTTCGATCTCGTCGACGCTCGAACTCGTGATCTGATTGGTGTATTTGCAGGTCGTGATGAACTCACCCAGGCTCTGCGCGTTGACCAGGAAGCTCACGATGGGATTGGTGCCCTTCTGATACTTGTACAGATCGCGCATGGCGGAGCTTGCCTTGGCCTGCTGCTCGGGAAGCTTAGCCTCGATTTCCTCGATGCTTGCCTCATTGGAGTCAATCTGCTTTTGCAGGTCATCGAGTTTGGTGCGGGCGTCGTTGTAGGCGCTCGTGGCGGCTTCGATCTTCTGCTGGGCTGCGGAAAGCTGGTCCTGCGTTGCCTGCGAGGCGGCATACGCCGCAACGGGGGAGAGCATCGGCGTGGCCGTCAGCGCAACGGCGAGCGCGGCGCTCGTGATGATACGAGCCGGCTTCGACGCAATGAGCGCTGCGGTGCGATGATTCGAATGCTGCATCCAGTCCCTCTGCAATCAATCGTAGGTTATGGTTCGAACGGTATTCTACTACTGCTTTCGACCTCAACTTGAACCTTAAAGGTTCCAAAGGGTCAAGTTGAACTTGAGGCTTTGGCTTTGACCTGCAGTTATGATGAATTGTTGAGAAACCATAGAGTTCAACTTTAACGTTACGGGGGCCTGTTTGAGAGGAGTTTGGGACTATAAAAGCTATCTCAACGTGGGGTTTTACAACTACAGCGTGCCCTCCTGACGAGCCTGCTCAATCTCTTCGAGGGCCTCGGCAGGGGTGAAAGAACAGGTGCCGCCGCCGAGCTTGACCACCTGGATGTCGTCGCCGATATGGACCTCTCCACCCTTGAGCACCACGCCAAAAACGCCCTCGTGGGGAAAGATGCAGTCGCCGGCGAGATAGTAGATGGCACAGCGTGTGTGGCAGGCCTTGCCGATTTGGCTGATTTCGACAAGCACCTCGCTGCCAAGCTTGAGCTGCGTGCCCAAGGGGAGCGAGAGTAGATTGATGCCTTGCGTGGTGAAGTTTTCCCCAAAGTCACCCTTGCGCACATCGAGTCCGCGGGCCTGCGCCGTCTGGATGGACTCTGCGGCCAAAAAGGAAACCTGACGGTGCCAATGCCCGGCGTGCGCATCGGAGGCGAGGCCAAACTGCTCGATGACGGTGTCGTGCCCGTCGGCGACGGGTGACTTACGCGTGCCTTTGTGCTCCGACGTGTTGATTGAGACGATACGGGCAGGCCCGTTGTAGGCGTCGCTTGCCGTGTACAGGGGAGCGGTCGCTTTCGCACGTTCCGTCAGCTCGCGCCTCGCGGCATTGAGGATGGGATTATCGGTCGGATGGTCTTGGGGCACGTGCGCGCCTTTCGCTCGAGGATGTCAATACACTGAATCCTACAACAATGGTAGGTTCATTGCCCATTGTCATACAACGGTGAGCACCGTCTTCGTGCTGGCCTTCGTGCTGGACGATTACGTCGATTGCCATAGATACGGTGGAGCTTTGGGCGCCGGCGGCTTGGCACGCTAGAATAAATCAGTTGCGCAAAGACCGCCCGTTGTGTGGGCAGTTCATGATAGGAAGTTTCCATGGCATTGCAATTTACAGAGCGCGAGTTCATTCCCGTGCTGCTCGGTGGCGACATCAACGCCTATTCGGTGGCGCGCGCCTTCTACGAGGAGTACCAGGTCAAGAGTCTGGTCTTTGGCAAGTATCAGACGGGTCCCGCGTACCGCAGCCAGATTATCGACTACACGCCCAACGTGGATATCGACACCATGCCCGTGATGCTCAAAACCGTCAACGGCATTGCCCAAGCGCATGCCGATAAGACGATTGTCCTTGTGGGCTGTGGCGATAACTATGTTGCCCTCGTGGCTCAGGCCAAGGATGCCCATGAGTTGGCGGATAACATCGTCGCGCCTTACGCTCCCTATAGCATGCTTGAGCAGTGCCAGAAGAAGGAGATCTTCTACGAGCTGTGCGAGAAACATGGCGTGCCCTATCCGCATACCTTTACCTTTACCATGGCGATGCTGAACGCCCAAGGCGAGGCGCCTGCCGAAGTGCTCGACCAGATCGATTTTCCTTATCCGATGATTCTGAAGCCTTCTGATGGCATCATGTGGTGGCAACATGAGTTCGAGGGCCAGAAGAAGGCCTATGAGATTGCCGACCGCGCCGAGCTGGAACAGGTCATTCGCGACTCGTATGCCAGCGGCTACACCGATGACCTGATCTTGCAGGATCGCGTGCCCGGTAACGACGAGTACATGCGCGTGCTCACCAGCTATTCCGACCGCAACGGCAAGGTTCGCATGATGTGCCTGGGTCACGTGCTGCTCGAGGAGCATCAGCCTCACGGCGTCGGTAACCACGCCTGTATCATCACCGAGCCCAATGACGAGCTCATGGGCGGCGTGCGCAAGTTGCTCGAGGACCTTCACTTTGTGGGCTATTCCAACTTTGACGTTAAGTACGACGAGCGCGACGGCTCGTTTAAGTTCTTCGATTTCAACACGCGCCAGGGCCGCAGTAACTACTACGTCACTAACAGTGGCTTTAACGTTGCCAAGTATGTGGTGGACGAGTATGTGTTCAACCGCCCGTTTGAGCCGGAGTTTGTGACGGCTCAGGACGAGGCCCTGTGGATGGTCGTCCCCATGGGCGTCGTCGACAAGTACGTCAAGGATCCCGAGCTGCGCGCTAAGGTGCATCGCCTGGACAAGGAAGGCAAGGGCGCCGACCCTTCGTTTATGAAGGGCGACTTTGTCTTTAACCGCTGGCTGCGCATGTGGCACACCAAGCTGCGCCACTTTAAGCTGTTCAAGACGTATTACAAGTAGATGAGTGCGGCGCCCGTCCGGTTTACATCGGGCGGGCGCGGGTATGATACGCGCAATTGCGCAAGCGTCACCAAGGAGGCGGCGATGGAAAAGCTGGGAGTTATCGGCGGCATGGGCGCCGAGGCTACGTCGTATTACTACGACCAGGTGGTGCGTCATACGGCTGCTGCCTGCGATCAGGAACATATCGACATGGTGGTGCTCTCCAAGTCGACCATGCCCGACCGCACGCTGGCCATTAAGACCGGCGAGCATGCCAAGCTGCTGGCGACCATGAAAGAGTGTGCCCAGGCACTCGAGTCGCTGGGCTGTGCGCACATTGCCATTCCCTGTAACACGTCGCACTACTTCTACGACCAGATCCAGTCGTTTACGAAGGTGCCGATTATCCACATGCCGCGTGAGTCGGTTCGTTATGCCCTTGCGGGTGCGGTGATGGGGGAGTGCGAGTTCGACCCCAACCTGAGTATGCCGGCAGAGCCGGTGCACAAGATTGGCATTATGGGTACCGACGGAACCGTGGGCGCGGGCGTCTACGGCCGCGAATGTAAGGCTGCGGGTGTTGAGGTCGTCTATCCCAGCGAGAAACGTCAGAACGATGTGATGTCGCTTATCTACGATGATGTGAAGGCCGGACGTGAGCCCGATATGGATAAGTTCGACCGCGTGATGTGGGAGTTCGCCCGTAGCGGCTGCGACCGCGTCATTCTGGCCTGCACCGAGCTCTCGGTGCTGCAAAAGTACCGAGAGATGCCCGAGATCACCCTCGACGCCATGGATGTCCTGGTGCGCGAATCCATCATCCGCAGCGGCGCCCCCTACCGCCTCTAGCTTCCGACCCGCCAAAAAGGGACAGGTTAATTTTGGTAGGTTTTATCTGGTGAAACAGTAAAGGCCTCGGCTCGTTTGGTGCGAGCCGAGGCCTTTTGCGTTGGGCGGTTGCTGTCGGTGGTGAACTAGAACAGGAAGCCGATGGCGATGAGGGCGATGCTGACGATGAGCACGGCGATGTCCAGGCCCTTGATGGGGTAGCGCTTGTACGAGCTGGCGCGCGTACGCAGATAGAAGCCGCGCTGTTCTGCCGCCAAGGCTGTGGCATCGGTCTTGCCCACGCTCGAGATGAGCAGTGGCACACACAGCGGCAGCATGAGCTTAAGCTTCTTGATGGGGTTCTTGGTGTCGTACTCGACGCCGCGTGCGGTCTGCGCCTCCATGATGGCGTTCATCTCCTGACCAAACACCGGCACAAAGCGCAGCGCCGTGGTAAAGGTGAAGGCATAGCGATACGGCACGTGCAGCACCTCGACGCAGGCGTTGGCAAGGTCGTTGAGCTTGGTCACCATGAGCATGAGGATGAGTGGTAACGCCACACCCAGCAGGCGCAGGCAGGCCTTCGATCCTGTGATGAGGCCCGTGTCGGTGATAAAACCCCACACCACGTTGCCATCGCGCATAAAGGCCAACTGGAGCACCAGCATGATAAGCGCGAGCGGAATCAGCAACTTGAGCAGCGAGAACAGACGGTCGACGACGCCGGCATAGGCGCCCAGCGCAAGGGTGAGTGCCAAAAAGCCCAGCAGCGCCACGTAGGTGTCGGACAAGAAGATGCCGACGATGATGGCGGCGGCGAGGCCCAGTTTGACGACGGGATTCAGGCGATGCAGCAGCGTATCGCCCGGCATGTAGTCGATGACGTTAACCACGGTGGACCATCTCCTTGGTAATTCGAACGACATCGGTGACCTCGCTCACCTGCGCAAAAGCGGGTGAGACGGAAGATGCCAGACGGCGCGAGAGTTCAATAACCTGGGGAGGCTCCACGTAAGCACGCCGCATGAGATCGATGTTCGAGAATAGCTCATGCGTGCGGCCGCGGTCGAGGATGCGACCGTCGGCCATTACCACAATGCGCTCAGCAAAATCCGAGACGACTTCCATATCGTGGCAGACCATGATAACGGCGCAACCACGCTCGGCCATGGTGCGCACCGTTTCCATGACGGTCATGCACTCGCGGTAATCAAGGCCGCTCGTGGGCTCGTCGAGCACGACGATCTTGGGCTCAACCACTACGACGGAGGCAAGCGCCACCATTTGTCGCTGGCCGCGCGAAAGCGAGAACGGTGCCTCGTCGGCGGGCAGACCAAAGCGGTCGATGACCAGCTGGGCGCGACGCAGAGCCTCGGCACGGTCCATGCCGCCCAGCTCCAAGCCAAAGGCGACCTCGTCGAGCACGGTATCCTTGCAGATCTGGCGGTCGGGGTTTTGGAAGAGGGTCGCGACCTCGCGAGCGATGCGGCTCGTGGGAACGGCTGCGGTATCCAGTCCCGTGACGCGCACGCTGCCCGAGGCGGGCTTAAGCAGGCCTGTGAGCAGTTTGGTGAGCGTGGTCTTGCCGGCGCCGTTCTGGCCGACGATGCCCACGAGCTCGCCAGGATAGAGCGTCAGGCTAAGGTCGTGTACGGCGGCGCCGCCATTGGGATAGGCAAACTCAACATGGTCGAAGGTGAGTACGGGTTCGGCGTCCTTGGCATGAGGACGCAACGACGGTGCATGCGGGGAACCGGCGGGTGCCTGGGCTTCGATGGCCGCGTGTGCGGGGTCGACGATGCCCGAAATCAGGCGCTCGGCCTCATCGACGTCCAAGCAAGGGATACCGCTTACTAGACCATCGGCCTCGAGGCTATTGAAGATACGCGTGACGCGAGGGCAGTCGACGCCGATGGCACGGAGCTCGTCGGTATGCGCGAAGACCTCGTGTGGCTCGCCCTGCAGCGCAATTTCGCCATGATTGAGCACGAGCACGCGGTTGCAGTACTCCGAGAGCAGGGCGACCTTTTGCTCAACGACGACGATGGTGATTCCAAGTGCGCGGTTTGCCTCACGCAGCGTCTCGAAGACCAACGTGGAGCTGGCGGGGTCGAGTGCCGCGGTGGGCTCGTCGAGAACCAAGACGCGCGGACGCATGGCGAGGATGGCGGCGATGGCCACCTTTTGCTTCTGTCCGCCCGAGAGGGTGGCGATCTCGCGGTCGCGCAGGTCGCTGATGCCGACGGTCTCGAGCGTTTCGCTCACGCGCTGCTCGATCTGGTCGTGGGGAACGCCAAAGTTCTCGAGGCCAAAGAGCATCTCGTCCTCGACGACCGAAGCGACCATCTGCGTGTCGATATCCTGCAGCACGCTGCCGACGATCTGTGACACGTCGGTCAGCGAGACCTCGCAGGTGTCATGGCCGTCAACCATGACGGACCCAAAGAACGCGCCGGTGTAGTGGTGGGGCACGGCACCTGACAGGCAGGCGGCAAGCGTGGACTTGCCGGCGCCCGAGGGCCCGATGATGCCGATGAAATCTCCCTTGTTCACGCTGAGCGAAACGTGGCTGAGCGCCTGCTCGGCTTGCGTGCCATAGGAGAACGAGACATCGTCGACGTTGATGATCGTTTCCATGGATACCTTTCATAGTCATTGGGGATGTTCTTACATGACTAGTCGTTTAAGAACGTCCTCAAAAGCTCGTTGTTTGGGACAGTCTTTGGTGGTGAAGCACGGAGATGGCTTTACGAGGGGCCCCAGGTTGGCGCGAAAGAGGAGCGAAGCGTACTTGGGTACGCGAGCGACGAATGAACGCCAAGATGGGGTGGCTCGTAAAGTCGAACGGGTTAGTTGAGCTTCAGGGCCTTCTGGATGGGCAAGTAGAGGGCGCCGACCAGAATGGCGTTAAAGACGGCGGTCATGGCAACGACGGGCAGCATGGCGGCGGCGAGCTCGCCTACCACGCCGAGCATGGCCATCTTGATGACCATGAAGATGACGCCGGAGACAAAGGTGGTCAGGAAGGTTGCAACAATGGCGATGGCAGGCTTGACCTGACCGTTCTTGCCGGCGGCGTTGACGATACCGGCCATGAGCATGGCGGCGATGCCCTCGGCGGCAAAATCGACGAACGGCGAAGTGGTGGTGATCTGGATCACGGCAGCCGAGATGAGGCCAATGACGAGCGACTGGCCGATGTTGGGGCGAACGACCAGGATGGTGAGGCAGAAGGCCGAGATGATGAACTCGGGGCTGATCATGCCGCCCGAGATGCCCGAGATTGCCTTGCCGACGGTGAAGTTGAGGATGAAGCCGGCAGCGAGCAGGATGGCGAGCAGGACGAGGGCACGGACGTCGAGTTTGCCGCGGTCGGCGGTCTGGACGGTGCGGGGCTGGGCGGCGGTGGTGTTCTGAGACATGGTGAAAATCCTTTCGGAATGGGAGTGCAAGAGAAAAGCGGAGGCGCGTGATGCGAATGCGATCGGGCTCGAGATAGAAAAAGGCCCCCGGTCGAAACCGGAGGCCTTTCAATCACCTAGAGCGCAAAAACAGGCGTGAGGGACTCACTGTCGACCGATCGTATTCGCATCACGCCACCACCAGTTGTTAAGAGACTTCATCGTGTTCTTCATGTCGGTGGCTCCTTTCGTGATGCCATGGCGCGGTCGCACCTAGTTGCTGTTGCGCTGCACTATAGCACAGCGAAGTGTGTACTGGGAAATCTTTTTTGAAAAGATTTCGACGGTGTTTCCCACCGGTCAAAAAGGCGGGCTGGTGCGGGCGGGGCGACCCGTGCCGTCCCACCCGCACCAGCGAGGGATTACTCCTTATTGCGACGGTAGAGGAAGTAACCGCCCGCGGAGATGACGGCAACGCCAGCGATGGCGAATGCGGCCACCATGCGGCCATCAAAACGATCGCCAGTGGTGGGCAGGCCGCCCTTGGTGTTCGTCTTGTTAGTGGTTACCGTGGTCGTGGTGTCGGACTTGCCAGGCTTCTCAGGCTTGGCGGCCGGCTGCTCGGGCTTAGCGGGCTGCTCGGGAGTGCCAGGCTGCTCAGGAGTGCCGGGCTGATCCGGGGTGACCGGATCGGTGGCAAGAGCATCCTTGGCGTAGGTGATGGACACCTTGAGGCCGTTGGTCTCGGTGTTCAGGTCGCTTGGGGTAAAGGGCTGGTCGAAGTTTTCGGCCTTCTGATAGGCGCGCATCTCCTGGAGCAGTGCCTTGCACTTCTTGTAGGTGTTCTCGGTAGCAGCCTTGCCGGCCTTGTTGGCCAGGGCAGTGCGGTCCTCGGTGGTCGTCTCGGCCAGCATGGCGGCGTCAACTTCCTTGTTCTGCTCGATAAGCTCGTTCTGGAGCGCATCGAGGTAGGCACGGACGCTGACACCAAGGGTGTCAGGGTTCTCGAAGCAGAGCGAGCTGATGTCCATGAGGACGTAGTTGATTGAGTTCTCGGGCTCCTCGTTGTACACGACGTCAGTCTGGTTGCAGTGATCGAAGGAGACGGTCTGATCGCTGAAGTACGGGCTGACCTCAGTTATCAGAGCGGAGTACAACGGGATGGCGACGGAGTACGCGGCGCGGGAGAGCATTTCCCACTGGATGGTAGCGACTTCGGGGTCATACCCGCGACGAATCTGGAAGAGGTTGATCTCGGTGTTGCGCTCGCTGCCGATGCAATAAACACCATCAGTGTTCGCGTTGAGGCCAGGGACGTTCTCGCCGCGGTTGCCAAAGGCACGAATCAGCTCAAAGGTGCTCCAGCCAGACTTGCCAGGCCTGAAGAACAGGGGCTGGATTTCGCTGACCATGGCTCCCTTTTGGTCAGGTTTTCCATCCTTCTTTACTGTGATAATGTCGTAATCTGTGCCTTCGGTCAGCTGACTACCAAAATAATCGCGGCCTTGCACATAGCGGGACCACTGGTTTACGCCGGAATCGGCGAGGCTCTCGCCATACGTTTGGGCGACATCGAATTTGCCGTCAGCGGAGTATTTGGCGAAGCCCTTCTCCACGGGCATGGACTCGATGCCCTCGGAGTGTAGGCAGTTCTCGGGGTCATCAAGGTCGACATCGTAGTTGAGGCTCCCGATATTAGGGTTGAGCGACGCGACGTCGTCAGCGAGCTTCATGGCGATCCACTGATGGGCGGAAAGTGTGGCGAACAGCCAGGTCTCGTTGTTGTCGGCGATGATGATCTGGTCGTTGGTGCAGACGCCTTGATCATCGATCAGTCTGCCGAGAAGCTCGACGCCCTCGCGGGCCGTGGCGCTCTCGCCCAGGATGATGCTGCCGTAACTGTACTCGCCCAGACCCACTTTCTCATCGATGTGGTCTGCTGCATCGGCCTCCGCGTTATAGGAAGTGCTTAGCGTGGCAGAGCAGGAGACGCCCTTCTCGTTGATTCCGGCTTCGGAATAGGCGTCGGTGCGACCCATCCAGTTGGAGGGGTGGTCGCGTACATAGCTGTAACGATAGGTAGGCTTGTTCGAAGTGTATTCAAAAGCAGATTCAATCGAGCTGTACTTAAAGCCAGGTTCGTGGGCAGGTTCGATGCCGTAGTGCTTAAGATAGCGCTTGCCAAAGTCCTCGGCGCGGCCGTAGTACGTATTGCCGTCGGCCGTATAGTTTTTGCCCATGTACATCTGCGTGCAGGCGAGCGCAGATGTCGGCATGGACATGATGGTTGCAGCTCCAAAGGCGAGGCCTATGCCTAGCTTCTTGAGCGCGTTGACGGGGTGAGTTTTCCTCATTTTCCCTCCCAGCGTGCGAAAGCCCTCTGTCGCCAGAGGGCTTCAGCCAATAAAGACACCCCATTAGCGTAACGAACTGGAAACAATATTCATCTATGAAAGACACTTACTCGATAAGCGTGATGAAATATGCGACGAGCGGTTAATTGTACTCAGTTTGTAGCTTTACTTTAATAAAGACGCCCTGTAATTACTGTAGCCGAATAAAGTAGCTGGGAATGCCTGAAATGAAAATCCCCTGCTGTTTGGCAAATGCATAAACAGCAGGGGAGACGATAATTGGATGAATATCATACCAATGTGGAATTACTTCTTCCGGCGGTGAATCACGTTGATCGCATAGCCGACGAGCATGGCCAAAACGATGATGATAAAGCCGAGCAGGGGATTGTCGTTCATAGGGTCCTCCTATTTTCCGAGCGGGGAGAATTCGTCGACGATGAGGTCGAGGCATTGTGGAAGCGCGCGGGCTCCAAAGACGCCCGAATTGCTGGAGATAATCTCGCCATCGAACTGCATGCCCAGCGACGGGGTGCAGGTGATCTTGGCTTCCTTGGTCTGGATGATCTTGAACTGCGGGCGCCCGAGTACCTTGCCGGCGGGGTCAAGCGCAGCGGTGATCACGGTAGGCAGCAGCTGCACGGTGCGCACGGGTTCGATGACCGCAATGTCGACCATGCCATCGTTCATGCGGCAGTCGGGGAACAGGTTGATGTCGTTTTGGATGACCGAGGTGTTGCCGGCCATGCAGCAGATGCCGTCGAGCTCCTCGACAATGCCGTCATGCTCAATCGTAAAGTGCGCTACCGTAGGGTTGGGCGTGGCGAGCGCAGAGAGGAAGTAGGCGATCTCGCCGATGTCGTTTTTGGTGGGGGCGGCCTTCATCATGATCTCGGCGTCGAAGCCCGAGCCGGCGATGATGATGAAGCCGTGGCGCTTCTCGTTGCCGTTCTCGTCGAGCCAAAAGAGCTCGCCCATGTCGACTTTGACCGTGCGACCGGCACGGCAGGCCTTGGCGAGCGCCGCCGCCTCGGGGGCATTGCCGATGTTGTTGAAGAACAGGCAGGCCGTACCGGAGGGGAAGACGAGCGTGGGGACACCGCATCCGCGCATCTGGTCGAGCACGTTGGAGACAGTGCCGTCGCCGCCCGAAACGACCACGCGGTCAAACTCGCGCACGTCTGCCACGGCGTCCTCGGGTTCCATGCCATCGCCGATAAAGCGCATCACGACCTCGTCGCCGCCCTGTGCAAGGGCGTGCGTGAATGCGAAGATTTCATCTGAGCTGGGGCCCGATGCCGGGTTGTGGATGATAAGGCAGCGCATACTTACGTTCCCGTTCTGTGACTAACCGAGTATAGTTGTAAGACAATGCCGATATCCTACCCGTGTTTTTCGGGCCTAACCTTATTCGATGGGTTGATATGTACATTTCCACACATCAGGCTCTACTCGACTTTTGCCAGCGCGCCCGTGAGTTCGACGCGATTGCCGTCGATACCGAGTTTTTGCGCGAGCGCACGTTCCATCCGCGTCTATGTTTGGTTCAGATTGCCACCCCTGCTGAGAGCGTCGCGGTCGATCCCCTGGTAATCGACGACCTATCGCCGCTGGCCGAGCTTATGGCCGACGAGAGCGTGACCAAGGTCTTCCACGCGTGCTCGCAGGATATGGAGGTCATGCTCCATACCGTGGGCGTGCTGCCACGACCGATTTTCGATACGCAGGTCGCCGCCGCCTTTTTGGGCGAGCGCCAGCAGATTTCGTATGGCGCGCTTGTTCAGACGTTCTGCGGCGTATCGCTGCCCAAGACCGAGTCACTGACCGACTGGTCGCGCCGCCCGCTGACCGATAAGCAGATTGAGTATGCGATCGATGACGTCAAGTACCTGATCGTCGCCTATACCGAGATGATGAGCCGCCTGCGCGAGCTGGGCCGTGTGGACTGGGTGCTCGACGAGCTGCGCCCGCTGGCTGACGAGTCGCACTATCGCGCCGATCGCCACGAGGCGTTCCGCAAGGTCAAACGCATCAATTCGTGCAGCCGTCACCAGTTGGGCATCGCGCGCGAGCTCGCCGCCTGGCGCGAGGACCGCGCCGAGCGCCGTAACATCCCGCGCAAGTGGGTCATGTCCGACGACACGCTGCTTGCGCTCGTTAAGCGCAATCCCGTGCGCGTTGAGGAGTTCCGTAGCATCCGCGGTACCGATCAGTTGGGGGAGCGCGACGTGGACGGTGCGCTCATGGCCATCAAGCGCGGCGCGAGCTGCCCGCACGATCGCCTGCCGCTCATGGTGCGCGGTCACCGTCAGATTTCGCCGGAGTTGGAGAGTGTGACGGACCTGATGTACGCGCTCATCCGCCTGGTTGCCGAGCGCTCGGGCGTGGCGACTTCGGTCATTGCCTCGCGCGATGACCTGGCCGACTACATTGAGCATCCCGAGCAGAGCCGCCTGCGCGAAGGTTGGCGCTTTGAGCTTGTGGGCTCGCGCCTGGACGATCTGCTTTCCGGCAATATGGGGTTGACGGTCAAAGATGGCAAAATTGAATTGCTGTAAGGAAGCCTAGCCGCTTGAGTGGGTAGAATGCCTCCAACGTGTAACTCGATTCGGAGGAATTCGCATGCCTTATTACTATGGATACGGCTTTGGCATCGACCCGCTGTACCTGCTGGTTGTTCTTGTCTGCACGGTGATCGGTCTTGCCGCACAGAACTATATCAACTCGACGTACAAAACCTGGTCCAAGGTTCGCTCGGACGGCGACACGGGCGCCACGGTCGCTCGCCGCATGCTCGACGCCAACGGCTGCAACGCCGTGGGTATCAAGGGCGTCGCTGGTGAGCTCACCGATCATTACAACCCGCAGGACAACAACCTGTATCTCTCGGATGCCAACCGTTCGGGCGGGTCGGTCGCAAGCGTTGCCGTTGCCTGCCACGAGGCGGGCCATGCCGCCCAGCGTCAAAGCGGTTACGCCATGATGAAGGTTCGCACCGCCCTCGTGCCGGTCGTCAACTTTACCCAGAACACCTGGACCATCGTGTTGCTCTTGGGCCTGTTTATGAACATTGCCGGGCTCACGACCCTCGCGCTGATCTTCTTCTCGTTTAGCGTGCTGTTCCAACTGGTTACGCTGCCGGTCGAGATTGATGCTAGTCGGCGCGCCGTGGCGTATATTGAGCAGTCGGGTATGAGCTCCAAGCAGGTCAACGGTGCCAAGAAGGTGCTGACGGCCGCCGCGCTTACCTATGTGGCTGCGGCGCTCACCTCGATTATTCAGCTGCTCTATCTTATGGCTCGCTACAACAGAAACTCCAACCGATAACAAATTGGGTCGCTGGGCGCCGCGGGGATTCGTGTCCCCGCGGCGCTGTACTATGTGTTGGACTTGAATTTGCGCAGGGCCGAAGCCCTTGTGCACGATGACGAAAGGAGGCTGCGTGGCAGGCTGGAATCTAACCGGCAATGCCGTTTCCGCCGAGTTCGACGGTTCGGACGATCAGGAGCGCAAGGAGCTCAGCGTGAGCCAGGCGGTGGAGATTGCCGCCGGCGCGCTCGATGCCATTCCGCAGCTGAGCGTTCTGGGCGAGGTCACGGGTTTCCGTGGCCCCAATGCCCGAAGCGGTCACTGCTACTTCCAGATTAAGGACGACTCGGCCGCCGTTGACTGCATCATCTGGAAGGGCGCCTACCTTAAGCGCACCTTCGACTTGCGCGATGGCATGCAGGTGAGCTTTAAGGGCAGCTTCAATCTCTATAAGGCCACGGGCCGCATGAGCTTTGTCGCTCGCTCATTTTCGCTGGCGGGCGAGGGTCTGCTGCGTCAACAAGTGGCGCAACTGGCCGAAAAGCTACGCCGCGAGGGCCTGATGGACGAAGCGCGCAAGCGCCGCATACCGGTGTTCTGCTCCCGCGTGGCGGTCGTCACCTCGCTTTCGGGTGCCGTAATCGACGACGTCAAGCGCACGCTGCGTCGTCGCAACCCGCTCGTCGAGCTCGTCTGCGTGGGCGCCAAGGTTCAAGGCGAGGGTGCGCCGGCCGAGCTTATTGAGGGCCTGCGCCGTGCCGCCGCCATCACGCCAGCGCCCGACTGCATCTTGCTGGTGCGCGGCGGCGGCTCCTTCGAGGACCTCATGACCTTCAACGACGAGGAGCTTGCCCGCGCAGTGGCTGCCTGTCCCGTGCCCGTGGTGACCGGTATCGGCCATGAGCCCGATACCTCGATTTGCGACATGGTGAGCGACCGCCGCGCCTCCACGCCCACGGCGGCGGCAGAATCGGTGGCGCCGGCTATGACGGAGTTGGCCGATGTGCTCGAGGCGCGCCATCAGCGTCTGGGTGCCGCGATGGCATCGATGATTGGGTCGGCCCAGGTCGACCTGGAGATGCTCGATCAGCGCGGTCGCCGCGCCTGGGATACCTATACGGCCCGTCTGGGCGATGCGCTCGATGCGGCTGCGTGCCGCCCGTGCCTCAACGACCCCACATTTATGGTTGAGCGTCGCGAATCGGAGCTTGCGCTGACTGCCGATCGCCTGTCGGGCGCCATAGTACGCTCGGTCGGGGCATTCCGCTCCAACTTTGAGCGCCTGCCCGAGCGCCTGGTTGCAAGCACCTCGGGGCTCGATGGCAAGCGCCATGCGCTCGCGCTTGCGAGTTCCCGTCTGGAGCATCAGGGACGTACGATGCTCAACAAACCCGCGTCCGACCTGGGCCGAGCTGCCGCGTCGCTCGATGCCCTGTCGCCGCTCAAGGTGCTTGCCCGCGGTTACTCCATCGCGTACAGCGATGACGGTGTGGCTACGAGCGCCAAGACCTTTAAGCCGGGCGACGCCATCCGCGTGCGTATGGCAGACGGCAACGTGGCTGCAACGGTCGATACGGTCGAGTAACCCGCGTTTCATAGCGATAAACCTTTAGGAAAGGAAACAGATATGGCAGAGAAGACCCCGGTCGAGCAGCTTACGTACAAGCAGGCTTCGCAGGAGTTGGAGCTCATCATACGCAGCTTGGAATCGGGCGATATGGAGCTCGAGGAGTCGCTCGAGAGCTATACCCGCGGCGTCGAGCTCCTCAAGAGCCTGCGTACCCGCTTGTCCGATGCCGAGCAGAAGGTCTCGGTGCTCCTGAAGGACGTCGACGGCAACGACGTGCTCGCCGACGGCGAAGCCGCCAACACCGACGACAACCTTTCGTTCTAACCACCCCGACCAAATATAATTACCTTGGTCTGCGAGAAAGGAACCAACCATGTGTGATTGCATCTTCTGCAAAATTGCCAACCACGAGATCCCCTCGACCGTCGTTTACGAGGACGACCAAGTCATCGCCTTCGACGACCTCAATCCCCAGGCGCCGGTCCACACGCTCGTGATCCCCAAGAAGCACTACAGCGACATCGCCGATAACGTGCCCGCCGAGACCATGGGCGCCATGGCCCACGCCATCCAGGAGGTCGCCAAGGTCAAGGGCTTGGAGGACGGTTTCCGCGTCATCTCCAACAAGGGCGTCAACGCCGGCCAGACCGTCATGCACTTCCACATGCACGTCCTCGGCGGCAAGAACCTGGGCGAGAACCTCATCTGAGGACGCACGGCCCGTCGCCTTGGCTGCCTTTGGAGTAACCTATGCAGCTTTCTCAACTCGAATACCTTCAAGCGGTAGCGAACTATGGCGGCGTGCGCAAAGCAGCTCGCGCCGTTCACGTGAGTCCGCAGGCCGTTTCGTCGGCAATCAAAAAGTTGGAATCTGAGTATCAGATTGTTTTGCTCGACCGATCGGCGGGGGAGGCTGTTTTGTCTCCGGCGGGCAGAGAATTTGCGCGTCGTGCACGCGTGATCCTGGCGCAAGTCGACGATCTCAAAAAGTACGCTCAATCGGGGAACGGCGGCGTTTCGCCCGACGGCCATTTCCGTCTTTACGCCCCCTGTCTTCACGGGCGGGGGCGCCTTTTTTCCGAAAACTGGTACGACTCGTTTGAAAGCTCGCACCCTCAGATTCATCTTGATGTGTGGCATCAGCCAACGGCAACATGCTTTGAATCACTTATACTTGGAATTTCGGACGCGGCTATCTCGTTTGAGGAACCACGGGACAGCGTCCTTTCTTCAAAATATATGGGTGAAAAGGAGCTCAGGGTTCTTTCATGTCCAGCTGGTCATCAATCTGTTGACGCTATGACCATTCGTGAGTTACTGGGCGGCAGGCTCGCTGTTCCCATTAATTTGTCACCCTGTCTCAATGCAATCAATCAATGTCCCGAAGCTCAGCTGGTTAATTTCCGCTTTCGCGATGTCGAATACGGAAACAGGGCGCAGGCTGAGTTTCTTCAAGCCGGGGGATTGATATTGAGTTTTTCTGGCTCTTCTCTCGCATCAAATGGATTGGAAGTAAGCGAGTGCTCCATCGAAGGCTCGCATGACGTAGCCTTGCCTATCTACTTTTGCTATCGGCAAAATGCCTGGACCGATCGACACCAGACGGTATTTCTTCACCTATTGCGTCATCTCGCTTCGTGAGGCCATTTGGCCTCAAGGCGTCAAGTGAATGTTGACGCCTTGTAACACATGACTGACGGCTTTGCCCTCATGCTTTTCCAAGATTCCGATTTAGATTGCTGACTCTTGGAGGGCGGAGCATGAAAAACCGTACGGTTTTGCTTTATATGATGTTCGTTTTCCTGTCGAACTTCAGCACCATCTTGTATTTTCTAACCGTCTACCTTGAGTTCGTCGGGCTTTCGATGGTAGCGATTTCTAGCATGATGGTTGCATATCAAGTGAGCAAGTTCATCCTTGAAGTTCCCACTGGCTATATTGCTGATAGGTTTGGACGAAAGACAAGTGGTCTCGTTGGCGTCGTGGGAATGCTTGGATACTACGCCGCCCTGCTTTTCATCCGTTCTCCTCTGCTTTTAATCAGCGCGTTTGCTCTCAAAGGTTTTGCCGTTGCATGTGTGAGCGGATCCATAGAAGCAATTTACATTGACAGCGTCTCTCAGGACCAGCTCGTAAGACTTAATGTCGTTGAGCGATTTGTTTTCTATGCCTCTTATGCCATCTCCGCTTGCGTTGGCGGTTTCATTTCGTCTGTCGGTGCATATCTCATTGGTCTTTCGGCAGATATCATCGCAATGGTGTTGGCGTTGGTTGTCGTTGTCTGCATTCCTGAGATGCGAAGAGGGACACTACAGCGACACCTGAGCGTGGAATTAGCCCGAAGATGATCGGTGCCGCTATTGCGCGTAACGGCATTCTTCGTTCAGCGTTCATCATGGACTGTTCTCAGGCATTTGCTTTTGTCGCCCTGGAAGACTTTTTCTCACTGCTGCTTGCGGGCCGCGGAATGAATTCCGTCGCTTCGGGTGTGACCATTGCGGTCCAGCTCCTTGCCTCGGCCTCCATGGGGCTTATTGTGCCCAGTGTGATTGCTCTTGTCGACAAGGGCCGTTTTGCGCGTATTTGCGGCATCATTCGCTTAGTATTGACAGCTTTGTTTTTGATCCCCCTTACTCCGGCTAATTTGCTGCCCGTGTTCTATGTGCTGCAGACGGTTGCGTACTCGTTGTTTGCTCCAATTAAATACTCAATTTTTCAAAATGCTGCTGATTCTTCGATGCGCTGTTCACTGATTTCGGTTCAAAGCCAGATGGTGGCGGTGGGTGCTGTTCTTTTCTATCTGCTCAACGCTGTGTTGAGCAGCGCTGCGGGCATTCGAGTCGTATTGCTTGTCGCGCTCGGGATTTCTTCTTTGGTGTATATCCCCGCGCTATTTCGTCTTACAAGCCAAAGGACATGAGTATTTAGACACCGATAACTTATATATCAACGCCAATAAACCCGAGCGCGAGGGCGTTTGGGTTTATTATTGAAGCGTATGTAACCTGGCGGCGCCACACCGCCTGTTAGTAGGGAGACACATGAACGTTCTGGTCGTCAACGCGGGATCTTCGACCCTTAAGTATCAGGTCATCGACACCAAGTCCCACAAGGTGTCCGCAAAGGGCTCCTGCGAGCGCGTCTGCTTTACCGGCGGTACCTTCACCCACGCTGCTAACGGTTCCAAGAAGGTGACCGAGAACATCGAGTTCCCCGACCACAAGGTCGCCATCGAGGTCGTCCTGAAGGACCTCGAGGCCAACGGCGTCAAGATCGAGGGCATCGGCCATCGCATCGTTCAGGGCGGTTGGTACTTTGGCGATTCCTCCCTCGTCGACGAGGACGTTCTCGCTAAGATCCGCGAGGTCGCCCCGCTGGCGCCGCTCCACAACAACCCCGAGGCCAACGTTATCGAGTTCTGCCTGGAGCAGTATCCCGACCTGCCCAACGTCACGGTCTATGACACCGCTTTCCACTTCAACATGCCCGAGGTCGCCAAGACTTACGCTCTACCCAAGGACGTTTGCGACAAGCTGCACATCCGTAAGTACGGCGCCCACGGCACCAGCTACCGTTACATCTCCAAGAAGGTCGCCGAGATGACCAACGGCGAGGCCCGCAAGGTCGTCGTGTGCCATATCGGCTCCGGCGCTTCCCTGTGCGCTATCGAGGACGGCAAGTGCATGGACACCACCATGGGCCTCACCCCGCTCGATGGTGTCATGATGGGCACCCGCTGCGGCTCCATCGACCCGGCTACCGTGTGCTACCTGCAGCGCGAGGGCGGCTATACCTTCGACGAGGTCGACGAGATGATGAACAAGAAGTCCGGCCTTTTGGCTGTGACCGGCGGCAAGACCAACGACTGCCGCAACGTCGAGGAGCTCGCCGCCGCTGGTGACCCCGATGCTCAGCTCGCCTTCGACATGTTTGTCTACAAGATTGCCGCCAAGGCTGCCGAGATGGCTACTTCCATGTGCGGCATGGACACGCTGGTCTTCACCGCTGGCATCGGTGAGCACGCTCCGGCCGTTCGTGCCGGCGTTGCCGACCGTCTGGCCTTTATGGGCGTCAAGATGGATCATGCCCGCAACGCCCTGCGTGGTGACGGCGCTTGGTGCCTGTCTGCCAAGGATTCCAAGGTCAAGATCTTCGTCATCCCCACGGACGAGGAGTTCATGATCGCTTCCGACGTCGAGCGCATCGTCAACGGCAAGTAATTGCA
>CABUSE010000005.1 GCA_902494135.1 uncultured Collinsella sp.
CTTTACCGAGCTGCGCGTAGCGACCGTGCTCATGCACGGCATCGTGCCGGCCGGCTGCGAGCTCATCTGCGAGTACTTCGACGTTGACCCGGTCGCCTTCTTTAGCTGGGATAACATCTTTGCCTCCACGGATGAGTTTGTGGAGGGCCTGGGCGAGAAGCCCGGCGAGCACCGCGTGAAGCCGCTGCCCCCGCGCTTCGACTTCTTTAGCAAGCACGAGAGCCAGTACTAAAGCACGCCAGCAGCGGCGTGCCCGGAAAGTAGTCAATTTGGGACGGGAAGGAAAGACGGATGTCCAAGCCGCGTCGTCGTAAGCAGAAAAAGCAGGTCAAGGCCGAGCTCAAGCTCAGGCAGTTTGCTGCTACCGAGCTTTCCGACCAGCTTGCCGCCCTTCCCTGCGCCGCCGACCTGCCGCGCTTTATGGTCGACACGGTCGCCGGCGCCTATGCGCCCGCCGATGCCAAGCTCATGATCGAGGGCTTCGGCGCCGCGGCCACACGCCCGGTCACGCTGCGCGCCAACACGCTCAAGGCGACCGCCGAGGACATCGCTGCGGCGCTCGATGCCGCCTGCATCGCCCACCAAACCGTTACCTGGTATCCGGACGCCTTTATCCTGCCCGAGGCCCAGGTTTCAGATCTGTGGGATCTCGACATCTACCGCGACGGCAAAATCTACCTGCAGAGCCTGTCATCCATGATGCCGCCGTTGGTCCTGGGCGCCCAGGCAGGCGAGGACATCCTGGACATGTGCGCAGCCCCCGGCGGCAAGACGACGCAGATCGCCGCCCTCACCCAGGGACAGGCGCACCTCACCGCCTGTGAGATGAGCATTCCCCGCGCCGAAAAGCTCGAGTCGAACCTCCATCGCCAGGGTGCCAAAAACGTGCCCGTCATGCGCATCGACGCACGCGAGCTCGACGAGTTCTTCCGCTTTGACCGCATCCTGCTCGACGCTCCCTGCACCGGCACGGGCACCGTCATCAGTGGCAACGAGAAAAGCCTGCGCGGCCTCACCGAGCAGTTGCTGAGCAAGTGCGCCCGCTCGCAGCGAGCACTTCTGGACCGCGCCATGGGGGCCCTCAAACCGGGCGGCACGCTCGTCTATTCGACTTGTTCGATCTTGCCGCAGGAAAACGAGGACGCCCTGCAAGAGGCCCTCGACAAGCATATGGACTGCGAGCTCATCCCCCTCGACGGCACGCCAAGCGAAAGTGAAGCACGACGCACCCAGGAAGCTGGTGAGGAGCCGCGCATCGAGTCCAACGCTCTGACCGAAGCCATTGCCGCGGGTCAGGTATCGGCCATCGTCAACGGCCTGCCCGGCACGCTCACCATTCCGCCTAGCCGCGACTTTGAGGGCTTCTACATTGCCCTGATCCGAAAACGCAGCTAGCGCACGGATCCAAAACTCAACAAGCTATCTCTGTGCGCGTTTGCCCTGCTGGTCGCGATGCTGTTTAAGCATCGCGCGCTCCTTGCGTTCGGCCCTTTTGCCCTTAATGGCCGTGACCACAAAGTAGATGACCGCGGCGGCAACGATTGCGGCCACACACAGGCCGATCGAGCCAAACATTGCTGTCAATTCCATACCGCGTCACCTCTCTTTTAAACGGGGCTTTCAAGATAGCACCTCGATACCCGCCACCACAGCTCCTTCACGTTCGCCGGCCCTTCGGTCTAACGGATGGCGCGACGGGGAAAAATCAACTCGTCAAACGATTTAGCATTCGCAATTCCGGCTGCATCGCGCCGGCCATCATCACATAGAATCGAGCCTCCATGGATACCCTCAACGATCTAAATGAGCGCGTCGACGCCTTCGTCGGCACCAGCTCCTTCGACACGCCTGCGGCGGCAAACGACCAAGCTCCCATCGATGTGCCCGCCGAGGTGCACGAGGACATCGTCGCCTCGGTCGATTTTTCCGAGGTCGAGCTTGCAGACGAGTTCACCGAGCCCCAAATAGCCGTCACGCCCAACGGCCTGCTCCCTATGGAGCCCCTGCCCATCGACGGACGCCTACGCAAGGCTGCCCTTCGCATGCCCGACGAGATCGAGGAGGCCAGCGGCTTCACGCTCTTTGGCCGACGCATCAAGTCGCTCATTTACACCACCGATGTCGCGGTTATCCGCAACTCCAACGCCGACGCCGTCTTTGCGGTCTACCCTTTCACGCCGCAGCCCGCCATTACGCAAGCGCTGCTGACCGTCGCCGAGTGCCCGGTCTTTGTAGGCGTGGGTGGCGGAACTACGACCGGTAAGCGCTCCGTGCAGATGGCAGCCGTCTCCGAGATGCAGGGCGCGGCGGGCTGCGTGGTCAACTCCCCCGCTACTGCCGAGATGGTCGAGCACATCACCAACATCGCCGACATCCCCGTCATCGCCACGGTCGTTCGCTGCGACGACGATGCCCACGCCAAGGTGCGCGCTGGAGCCAAGATTCTCAACATCGCCGCCGGCAAGAACACGCCCCAGGTCCTACGCGAGCTGCGCGAGCACTATCCCAACCTGCCGCTTATCGCGCCGGGCGGCAAGACGCCCGAGAGCATTCGCGAGACCATCGCCGCCGGCGCCAACGCCATCATCTGGACACCGCCTTCGGCCCAACAGCTACAGACCGACATGATGCAGCGTTATCGCAAGATGAAGGAAGACGCCACACCTGTCATCTCGCGCGACGACGTGCCCATTATCGACCAGGTCGCCGCCGCCGAGGTCAGCCAAGTCGAGAACATGAATCCCGATGTGCCGATTCCCGACGAAGTCATCGAGCGCGTCGCTTCGATCCACGAGCGCGTCGAGGAGCATCGCGCCAACCGCGGCCTCAAGCCGTCACTGCACGGCTTTTTCTTCCGCGGAAAGAAACGCTAGCAAAACATCTTGGCCCGCCCCACAAACGTGAGGCGGGCCGTTTTCGTTTGAGCAATCATGCAGCGACGTGATGGGGCAAATTAATCCACGCGCTTGTCGCCCATAAAGAAGAGCGCCACCGTACCAGGTCCGGTATGCGAGCCAATCAGAGTACCGATGTCATTGATCTCAATCTTGCCTTTAAGCTGCGGAACCTGTTCCTCAATCAGCGCCGCGACCGCCTCGGCATCCTCGCGGCACGCCGACTGCGACATGATGCACTTACCCGAATAATCTGCACCGTCCTGTACGTGTGCCATCATGGTCTTAGCCATCTCGGAAATCGCGCGCTTCTTAGTGCGAATCTTCTCACGTGGCGACAGCTTACCTTCGCAATCGACCGTCATAAGCGGGCAAATCTTAAGCGCCGTGCCGATGATCGCGCTCGCGGCCGAAATGCGACCGCCGCGCAGGTAGCTCGACAGATCGGTCGAGAAGAACCAGTGGTGCAGGTTGAGCTTGTGCTCCTCGATCCAGGCAGCCGTCTCGTCGAGTGAAGCCCCACTATCGCGCACATCGGCGGCATATTCCAACAACAGGCCAAAGCCCGAAGACGCCGCCAGCGAATCGATGACGCGCACCTTGCCGCCCTCGGGATAGCGATCCGCAAGCATCTGCGCCGCGACGCAGGCCGATCCATACGTGCCCGAAATACCCGACGACAACGTCAGGTGCAGCACGTCTTTACCCTCGGCAACAAACGGCTCCCAAAACTCCTCGTACTCACCCACGCTCACCTGAGACGTCTTGGGCATGGCGCCCGCGGCAATCTGGGCAAAAAACTCGTCCGGCGTAATCGACTGATACAGATCGTCCGTATAGACAACATCGTCGATCTCGTAATGAAAACACACGACAGGGATATTGCGCGACGCAAAGAACTCACGGGTTCGATCGGCGGCGGATTCACAGGTCAGGACAAAATCACTCATATGAGGCTCCTTACTCATTGCTGCGCAAATTATCGCACAGTGAGCCTACATGCGGTACATATGTCCACTATTTACCAAATCGAACCAAAAATAGTGAACATCTTTACCACCATCGTCTCCACCGACCCGACGCATAAATATCTGAGAAAACACCCTCTGTCGTCTCCACCCGACCAACACATCTACCTTCACTAAATCGATTTACCAAACCGTTCAGCCGACAATTCAGCCGCTGGCGCAAAATCGAAACAAAAGCGGCGCATACTGGTAAACGTTTGACGCTGTTTATCAGTTTTACCAGCCCCATCGGAAGGTGTTTCATGGTCGCATTCGATCGCAACCCGCAAGACTTCAAGTATCTGCGCCTGCTGTCGAGACAGTTCCCCACCGAACAATCCGCATTTACCGAAATTATCAACCTCTCGGCCATCCTCAACCTACCCAAGGGCACCGAGCATTTTATGAGCGACGTGCATGGTGAGTACGAAGCCTTTATGCACATCCTCAACAACTGCTCGGGCGTCGTGCGCGAACATGTCGACGAGATCTTTGGCGACACGCTCTCCTTTGACGAAAAGGGCGAGCTGTGTACGCTCATCTACTACCCGCGCGAGAAGATCGACCTGGTCCGCAGCCGGCGCGAGGACTCGCCAACCTGGTACAAGACGATGCTTGACCAGCTCATCATGGTCGCTCGCTCACTTTCAAGCCGCTACACGCGCTCCAAGGTGCGTAAGGCCATCCCGCGCGACTACGCCTACATCATCGACGAGTTGTTGCACACGCACCCGGACGAGAACAACTATCGCGTGCGCTATCACGAGCGCATCGTGGAGTCCATCCTGGAGACCGCCAGCGCCGACGACTTTATCGAGTCGCTCGCTTCGCTCATCAAGCGCCTGGCCGTCGACCACCTGCACCTGGTGGGCGATATCTTCGACCGTGGCGGCGGCGCTGCCAAGATTATGGACCGCCTGCTCACCTATCATTCGCTCGACATCCAGTGGGGCAACCACGATCTGCTGTGGATGGGCGCCGCCGCCGGTGAGCCCGCCTGCATCGCCACGGTGCTGCGTAACAACCTACGCTACGACAATTACGAGATCCTCGAGAATGACTACGGTATCTCGCTGCGTGAGCTCGTCGCCTTTGCCGATGCCACCTACACCGCCGGTGAGTCCATCACCCCGCTGATCAAGGCTATCAACGTGCTGCTCTTTAAGCTCGAGGGCCAGATTATCCAGCTCCACCCCGAGTTCGACATGACCGACCGTCTGTTACTCGACAAGATCGACCACGACACCGGCACGGTCACGCTCGCCGACGGCAGCGTGTGGCCACTCACGACCAACGACTTCCCCACCGTCGACCCGGCGGACCCCTATACGCTCACGCCCCAGGAGCAGCACATCATCGACAAGCTCGTGTCCGAGTTTGTCACCGCCGATCACCTGCATCGCCATATCGATTTCCTCTATTCCCACGGCTCGATGTACAAGGTCGCCAACGGCAACCTGCTCTTCCACGGCTGCGTTCCGCTCAACGAAGACGGCACCTTTAGCAGCATGAACTGTCTGGGCACCTGGCACGCTGGCCGCGATTATCTCGATTTTTGCGACCACATCGCCCGCCGCGCCTGGCGCGTGGGCGACCGCGACGCTCTCGACTGGATGTGGTACCTGTGGATTGGCTTTAACTCGCCCGCCAGCGGACGCCTGGTGCGTACCTTTGAGCGCGCCTATATCGCCGATAAGAGCACCTGGGTCGAGCCGATGGACCCGTACTTTACGCTTACCAAGTCGCCCTCGGTCTGCGATGATATCATGCGCGAGTTTGGCGTCGCGCCCATGGCATGCTCGCCGACCGGCCACATCATCAACGGCCACACGCCCGTTAAAACCACCAAGGGCGAGCAGCCCATCCGCGCCGAGGGCAAGCTGCTGGTCATCGATGGCGGCTTCTGCCGCGCTTACCATCCCAAGACGGGCATCGCCGGCTATACGCTCATCTCGAGCTCGCGCGGCTGCCGCCTCAAGTCGCACCGGGCCTTTACGACGGTTGCCGAGGCACTCACGCGCAACGTGGACATCGAAAGCGAGACCAACCGTTTTGACCAAGCGGACCGTCGCCGCATGGTGAGCGACACCGATACTGGCGCCAAGATCCGCAGCCAGATCCAAGACCTGCGTCAGCTGCTCGATGCATATAGAAACGGTGCTATCGAGGAGCGCGCCTAGCACCACCCGCGGGGATTGGCTAAACTTGCTGAGTTTGTCATCCCCGCGGCGCTTCGGCGCCAGCTTAAGGCAGGTACCATGCAAAAGCTCCTTGCGCAGATCATGAAATTTGGCGTCGTCGGTGTCATTGCCACGGTTATCGACTTTGGCATTATGAATCTGCTCCACTACGGTCTGGGCCTCAACATCCTAATCGCCAACACCAGCGGCTTTATCATCTCACTCATCTTTAACTACCTCGCAAGCATGAAGTACGTGTTTGCGCACAAAGAAGGCATGAGCCGCCGCCGCGAGTTCATCATCTTTGTCGTGCTGTCCGTGATCGGTTTGGTGCTCAACGACGGCATCGTGCTGGCGCTCAACGCCGGCCTGGGACTCGAGGCCAATATCGCCAAGATCTGCGCCACCGCGCTTGTCATGGTCTACAACTTTGTGACCCGAAAAATCTTCCTGGAGGGCGACGAGACAAAATAGCTCGAAACCCCTGCAGCATTACGGCGCCCACGGACGACGCGCACTCAGCGCAGTATCGTCCGTGGGTGTCGCTCGTTTACGGGCAAATTTTCAACGTTTGCGGATTAGCTCTTGAAAATTTGGCGAGTTCATATAGTTCTTGGCAAAGACCTTACGTTTCCCTTGTAAAAGCTCTAAAGTATCCTCTGCTCGATTCATCAACGCATTGGATGTGATTACGTGCGCAAGGCGCTGGCACAACCTCATACCAAGCAGTTCCTCAAGTTTGCCGTCGTGGGTCTTATCTCCTTTGGCATCGACTGGGGCATGCTCATTGCGCTCGTCGAGCTGTTCCACCTCGACTTTTTGATGAGCACCACGGTTTCGTTTATCACGTCCGTCGTGGTCAACTACTGGCTCAGCATGAAGTACGTGTTCGACCACCGCGAAGGCATGAGCCGCAAGCGCGAGTTCACGATCTTCACCATCCTGTCGGTGATCGGCCTGGGCCTCAACGACCTGTACATGTTTGTGGGCGTCACGTTTTTGAGCATCGGCTACCAGGCCATGAAGGCCATCGCCACGTTCCTCGTCACCTGGTACAACTACTTCAGCCGCCGCTTCTTCCTCGAGGGCGCACGGTCGTAGTCGATTCACTATTTGCTTGAATGTATAACCGGTTGGAATTCCCGTTCCAACCGGTTTTTTGTTTGCCGAGAGACCCGGCGATCCAGTCCCATTCGCATGAAAAACGGGCGGCTCGGATGTTGGTCCGAACCGCCCGTCTGGCGCGCTATGTCGAGGCCTCTAGCCTGTAACGTAATACCAGACTACGTTGTCGCCGTTTGAGAGAACGTAGTTACTACAGGCCGTCATGGGCGTTGTGCCGTTGACGGAGTACATCCACCCGCTCGTGCCGCCGTACTGTTTCTCGGCCAAACCACCAATCGCGGAAACATACGTGCCGTACGACGAGCCGTGTGCGTTGACAGAAAGGCCCAGCGCGCACAGGGCATCGTAAACGGTGGCGCCTTCGTTAAAGGTAAAGGTGCCGCCAGAGGACACGGGATTGCCCACAGCGCTCGATGTGACCGAAACCGTCACCGTAACGTAGTTGGACTCCTGTGAGCCGCTTTGGCTGCCCGAGGAGGCGTTTCCACCATTAGAGGATGAGGCTCCATCAGACGACTGGCCACCGCCCGAAGAAGCACCGCCAGACGCATTGGAAGTATCACTGGCTCCCGTATTTTGGGCAGCGGATTTATCGCCAGACTTCTTGCCGCCCCGGTCCTCGGACTTCTTGCTATCCGAGTTTTTGTCCGATTCCTTGTTTGAAGACTCGGAATCGTCCTTGTCGTCGTTCGAACCCTTGGACTCATCTTTTGCGTCATTCGATGACTTGGAATCCTTGGAACTGGCCTCGCCCGAAGTCGTAGTCGAGCCAGACGCCTTGGTGTCCTTGGTGACGACGCTCTCCCCCGTCACGGTCTGAATGATCCAGTCGATGGACCAGGCACCGCTTGTGGAAGGATGGACGAAACCCAGCGAGACGACGATCAGAATGGTGCATGCAGCAGTCAGAACGCCGAGGAGCGCCTTGCGACGAGAGGTGGACGCCGCCGAAGCGGCGCCCTTTTGCTTTGGATCATCGAGCTGGATAAACAAGGAGTCGGGCTGTTGCCCGCTGGTCTCCTTGGGCTTATCGGGCATTACCGTCACCCTTGCCGCGCTTGGTCAGCACGAAGACGGCGATGAGCGCGAGGCCAATCACGCCGGCGGCGATGCCAACGATGGCGAGCGGATTGGTGCCAGTCTCCTGCTCGGAAGCACTAGAGAACTTCTTAGCAGTTGTCGTGGAAACAGCACCCGTATCGGACTTGGAATCGGACTTCTTGTCGGACGTGCCGTCCTTCCTGTCAGACTTCTTGTCAGACTTCTTCTCGTCCTTCTTATCGGACTTATCGGAGTCCTTCTTGTCGGACTTGTTGTCCCTGGTCTCGGTCTTGGTCGACACCGTCGTCTTGGTCACCGGCTTCTGGCCCGGAGCGACAGCGCCGCCAGCCTGCTGGCCCTTCGTGCCGGAGCCGGAACCCGTGCCCGTGCCAGCGCCAGCGCCAGCACCGTTGCCAGCGCCACCATTGCCGCCATTGGAGCCAGAACCGCCATTGCCGCCAGGGTTAACAGCATTCTTGGTCCACTTGGCATACAGCGTCAGATCGGCCGTCACCGGCGTACTGAAGTCATACGCCTGCGTGCAAGCCTCATCGGTGAACCAACCGCCGAAAGTGTAGCCATCGCGCGTCGGATCGGCCGGCTTGACCAGCTTGCCGTCGGCCGTAGTCTGGAAGTCGACCTTAGAACCCTCGCCAGTCTCAAACGAGACCTTAACGCCACCACTCAGCTTGAAAAGCGTGCCGGAATCGTTGATGTAGTAGAGGTTACCCTTGGCATCGCAGGCAATCGGCGAGTCACAGTAATTGTTGTGTCCCGCTGCGCTAAACGCACCGGTCGCTTGTGCGTCACCCATCTTGTAGCGATACACGCCACCGCCCGAGGTGTAGTTCACATAGTCGGAAGTCGCACCATAGTTGACAGTGAAATAAACATACGCGCCATCTGCCTGGACACTCACGAGCGGTGCGCCCTTGATGCCACCGGCAGGAAGCACGGAGCCATCGGCAGACGAAACCAACGTCGTAGCAAAGTCGTTATCAAGGTCGACAATCGCCAGCGCCGAACCGCCAGAAACTTCGCCACCGACAATCAGCTTATTGCCATACAGCGTGGGCATGCAGGCACAACCCGTAAGACCAAGATCGATGACGCGTTCTTCGGAAATGCGCGAAGAGGCCCTTGCATTTGCGTCCGGCAGTGCCAGCACGTGGAGCTTGCCGTCACGCGAGATCACATAGGCATGCTTGCCGTCTTTGGACAGTACACAGCCGGAGTTGACGATGGCACCAACCGAAACGCTGCCGAGCACATCACCCGTCGACTTGCTCAGCATCTCAACGGTACCTGCACTCGTCGGAACCAGAATATAGCCGTCGCCCACTGTAGCGCTCGTCCAGTAGTAGCCCTCATCAGCATTAACATGCTGCCAAGAAACAGCGCCGGTCAATATATTAATACGCGTCAGATGACCGTTATTGTACGTACTCGTTCCATAGTCGACATCAACGGTGCCAACGTAGAGATAGTTGCCATCGACCGTCAACTGGGAATTCGACTGGGCAGATTTGCTCACAGAGTCAGTGACCCAAACCGTCGTCAGCGTATCGGCCGTCAGAGCCTGGACCGCACCGCCGTCAAGCGGGACGATGACCAAGCCTTTCGTATAAATCGGACGCGAGGTGTAGCCAATCGCAGTCTGAAGGTTCGACTCGGCAAGCACCTTGCCCGACTCGGCGTCGATCTTAAGCAAACGCTTGTTCACGGCAAGGTAAACGTTGCCGTTCACGACAATAGGCTCGCTCGCATTGGGATACGTGGCACCCGAGTAGGCCCTCCAATCGAACGTCCAAGAGCTTGCCAGCGCGCCCGTAGGCGTGGACACGTTCTTGACCACCGCATTGGAATTGCCACTCCAGTCGGCTTTCCAATCGGTCGGGCGCGAAGCGCTCGGATCGACTACGACTTCATCGGGATTAGGAACGGTGTCGCCAGGGGCGTAAGCCCAGACGATTTTGTCGCCCGACTTGAGCACGTAATCGCTATCGAGCTGAGGCCCGGGAACGCCGTTGACAAAGAACGACCATGCACCCGACAGCTCGGTGCCATCAAGCGGGGAGACAAGACTGTGAACACCCCAATAACCAAATTGGTCGTACATCTTGGACTCAATGCCAATGGCATCGAAGTAGGCAGCGGAAGCGTCCTTGATCGTCGTGCCCTCGACAAACACCTGCGTCGAAGGATCGGTCCAGCGCTGCGCTTTCTCATCCTTCTTACCGATGATCTCCATTGAAACGGAAACCTGGCCGGGCATGGTTCCATCAAAGCCATAGACCCAGGTAACCTTGTCCCCGGCCTTGAGTGTGTAATTGCCCGCGCCGACATTGGCCGTCTGACCGTTAACGAAGAACTGCCAGAATTTCCAAGTGTTTTCGTTAACTTTCTCGCTCGAAAGCGTCACGGTCTTGTTGAACGGTGAAGTCAGCGACTCGAGATACCAGCCGTACGTGCCTTTCCCCGTTTTGGCGCCAATGCCAGCCTTTTTAAAGGCCTGCTCGGAAAGATCAGCAGCGGTCGCGCCCTCTTCCACCAAAGCTGTCGTGGGCTGCGCCCATGTCTGCTGAGCACCCGAGGTGTCCTGGCCGATAACGGTGCAGCTAACGGAAATCTGATTGGCGGGCGCGGGGTCACCGTACTTCGAGTAGCACCAGACGACGGAGTCGCCGTCCTTGAGCGTGTAGCCGCCGGCGCCGACCTCGGAGGCGCTGCCGTTGACGAACAGCTGCCAGTACGCGCCGGTCGCCGGGTCGTAGGCAAGCGTGCGGCCCGCGTCGAAGGGCGACGTGATCGAGTTGAGCGCCCAGCCCCAGGAGCCGTTGGGGTCGTAGTCGGCTTTGAGGCCGGCCTGCTTGAAGAGCTGCTCGGAGAGGTCGGCCGCGGTCGAGCCCTCCTTCAGCGTGATCTGCTGGGCGGCGGCCCAGGTCTGCTGGGCGCCCTTGGCGTCGGTGCCAACGACGGAGCACGTGGCGGAGACATCCTGGCTCTCGGCCTTGGCAGGCTGAGCCTTGGCCTCTCCAGCGGCAGAGACAACGGCGGCGTCCTGCTTCGAGGCATCGGACGTCGATGCAGCCGGCGCCTCATTGCCGGCAGCGCCATCGTCCTCAGTCTTGCCGGTAGGGCCCAAAGCTGTCGCGGCGGCATCTTGCTCGGCAGTGCCCCCATTCGCCACCCCGCCGCTCGCATTGAGGTCGGCAGCAGGGCTTGCCGCGGACTCACCAGAGCCGTTCTCGGCAGGCGGTGCCGTCTGAGCCACAGCCTCGGCAATGCCCTCGGCGCCCTCGGCCCACAGCTGAGCCGGCGTGGTGCCAAAGGCCATCGCGAAGGCCAGGAATGCCACCAGGCCGCGCTTGGCTACGCCGCGTGCAATCGCGCCACGGCGATGCAGCGAGGCGCGCTCGCGCTCGTCCTCAAACATATCCATTTGTCCCCCATTGTCTGTACTTGGAGCATTGCCCAGCGGCTGCCCCACGTCATCGCGCATGTTACGCTCGAGTTCCCCCATCGGGGTCCCCCTTCCCTCCAGAGCCCTATGCACACCGGCGGCATACGCCGCAGCCGCATGCAAGATGGGAGGCGATCCGACTTAACCTTAACGACTCGGGCGCGCCGTCCGATCTGCGACGCGAACATCCCGAGCCAAGAGGAATTACGGTTACTGGTACAGCCGGGGACTTGCACCCCGATTCCCCCAAACGCGCAGGAAAACCGCGCATTCGTGCGTCTCCGCACCACCATCTAGGCCATCGATTAAAACCGTCAATATGCTATCACGCAAAAGGGCCTCGCACGCAGGCGAAGCCCAAGGTAAAAGCTATTGTTTGCGATAGGAGAATGCGGTGACGGTCACAGCCTCTAGTGCTTGCCGCCGTGGCTGTTGAGCCAGATATTGCGACCCAGCATAAGCGCCAGCACCAGCGCGCTCACGTAGCCCATAAAGCCAATGACTGGGATACCAAACACAACCGGCTCGATGCGTGCATAGTACACCACCGACGAACCGATAAACAGACCGGCGATCACAATCGCCATCGACATGCGGTCGATGATTCCGCCCAGCTGTCGCAGCGCCTTATCGCTGCTCATGATCTGCGTGTTCACCTTAAGCTGGCCGCGCGTGAGCATACGCGAAGCCAAGCCCAGATACTCGGCCGCCTCGAGCGAGCCTTTTGCCGCGCGATAGCTGCTCGCGGCAAAGTCGCGGCTCATCTCGCGCATGCGGGCATAGATGCTCTTCTCGTTTTTGATATGAGCCTGAATGATCTGGATCATGTTGACGTTGGGCATGTACTCGGTCAGCAGACCCTCGAGCGTCACCATGCCGCGCGCGAACATTGTCACCACGCTCGGCAGCTCAACGTCGTTTTTGCGCGCCAAGTTTAGCAGCGAGGTCAAAAACTCGCCGATATCCAGATCCTTTAGGTCAAGGCCCGCAAAGTCAGCCACGATAAAGTCAAGATCGGACAAAAAGGCCGAATGATCGAGCTCAGCCGAGTCGCCACGCGTCACGGCAAAGCGCATGAGCGAATCCTTGAGCTTTGGCACGTCGCCCTCGGCCACGGCAAAGATCATATCCTTGACGATACCGCGGTCGTGGCTCGACATGCGTCCGACCATGCCCAAGTCGATAAAGTAGACGATGCCGTCCTTGAGAATGATGTTTCCCGCATGCGGGTCGGCATGGAAAAAGCCGTCATCGAGCACCTGCGTCGAGTAGTCCTCGACGATTGCGGCACCGATCTTTTCCAAGTCATAGCCCTCGGCCACCAAGCGTTCAGGATCGGCGATCGAAATGCCGTCGACGTAGTCCATAACCACCACGTGCTCGGTGCACAGGTCCAGATAGGATTTAGGGCACGTCACGCCATGAACGCTCTTATGGAACTCGTAGAAGTCGTTGAGGTTTTTGGCCTCGGCCAAAAAGTTGGTCTCCTCGCGAAACGAGGTCCACAACTCCTCGACTACGCCGTGCAGATCAACGAATTGATCGGTGTTGACGAACTTGGAAACGATACGCACCACCGAGCGGATGATATCGATGTCCTGTGCCATAACCTGCTGCGCACCGGGGCGCTGCACCTTAACGGCCACGTCCTCGCCCGTCACCAGACGAGCGCGGTGCACCTGCGCGAGCGATGCGCTACCAAGCGGATTGGGGTCGATCGCATCGAACATCTCCCCCAGGCGCAGGCCGTATTCCTCTTCCAAGCAGCGGAGCACTACCTCGTACGGCACCGGCTCCACGTCGGAACGCAGACGGCGCAGCTCATCGCAAAAGCGCTGCGGCAGAATCTCGGACCGGTTGGCCAGAATCTGCCCCATCTTGACGAACATGGGGCCGAGCTCCTCGAGCAGGCGGCGCAAGCGAACCGGCGTGAGGTTATCCCACACACGGTACTTTTTGACCAAGCGAACAATCTGCCCGATGCGTTCGCGACGACCCGCCGGCGTGAGCTGGTATTCCTCGTCCGGCGCCATCGCGTCGGGCTCTTCGGGCACCATATCGACAGCGCGCGGCTTTTTGCGAGCGCCCGAGACGGCGGCATCGACCTCATCGACAACCGCCGCCTCGTCACCCAAAGGATCTAGATTGTTGTAATCGGTGGTGGAATCTGCCATCTGCGCTGCTACTCGGCCTCTTCGGTATCCTTCGCATCGTCGGGCTCAACGGACTCGACGGGCACCGAGGTCACGTTGTCCTCGACCGAATCGACGATGTCGCGCACATGGGCTAGGAAGGCCGTGCGCTCAGGGGCGGTCATAACGCGGACGCGGGCAAGGATGAGCTCGTCGAGCACGCGCTGGGCCGCAGTCTCGCCCTGTATGCCCAAGCGCTCGGTCAGATCGGAGATGGTGCCACCGGCCTGCTCGAACATGTCGGACACGCTGCGGGCGATATCGGGGGTGGCGGTGTCCTTGCGGACCTGCTCGCCTTTGGTGTTAAGGTCGTCGAGGACCTTCTTGCCGCCTTCGACAGCAACGGCGGCAGCGCCAAAGCCCACGTTAATGGCGCCGTTAACAAGCTGATCGAGTTTCATAACCATGGTTGTCTCCAATCACAAACAACTGCATTGGCGTTCTTGTACCCAAGATTGAGCGAAAGCGACAAAGCGTTTTAGCGCTATTCGATCGACGGGAAATCCCTACCTCACGTTGTCGTTCATCGCGAAAGAGTTCTTCATGGCGCAGCTCGTGGTGTAGAGCACCTTGCCCAGCAGGGCATCGGTCTCCACGCGAACACGCTCGGCAAAGGCCTCGTTGGCGCGTGTAAGCTCGGAAGGCACCTCGGCCTCGGGCAGAGCGGCTACGGCAGCGTCGACGTCATGGATCTGCTTGTGGCCCATGCCACCGATCTTCTCCTGATAATCCTCGACCGCGCGGCCGCACTCATGGAAACGGACGTCGGCCAGGGCACCGATCAGGCGGTTGGCCCAGTAGAAGTTTTCGGACGTCACGCGAGCCTGCGTGTCGGCATAGTACTCGGGCATGGTCTCGACGTTGGCGTACAGCGGAACCAGCGCGTTAAACGAGTTGGAGCCAAAGGCCATCCACTGCACGGCGCGATAGGCCGGCTGCGCATAGGAACGCAGCTGCAACACGGCGAGCTGGCTGTTGCGGTTGATGCCGATGGGGCGATAGGCGCCGCGCGTGGCGGGCGTGCCCTTGCTGCCGTAGCAGTCGTACTCCGTGCCCTGGTAGTGGCTCGAAAGCACGTACTTAATGTCCTCGATGGTCACCTTGCGCTCGGGCACGCGGCTCCAAGGGATGTCGTCGCTCTCGGGCGTGAAGTCGGCGTCGGGGCCATCCCACACGTCGCTGGGGTTGAGGCAGCGCTGCATGTACCAGGCGCGCGGCGTGTTGTAGACATGGTCGCTGTCGCTGTGCGAGCCAAAGGCCTCGCGCGGGTTAAAGACCACAGCCGGGCCGTCGCCCTCGACGCCCAGCGTCAGGTCCAGATGCCACTCGGCCATCCAGGCGCGCAAGTCGGCGGAGCACATATGGTCGGCCTGGGCGCCCTCGGCGTCATCCAGGTCAAAGCTGTCGATACCCAGCTGGTTGGGCATGGTCACATAGGCGTCATCGGGCACACGCTTGGCAATCCAGTGGTGACCACCGATGGTCTCGAGCCACCAGATCTCGTCCACATCACTAAAGGCGATGCCGTTGTTCTCGTAGGTGCCGTAGCGCTCGAGCAGGTCGCCCAGGATACGGACGCCGTCGCGGGCGGACTTGGCGTAGGGCAGGACCAGGGTCACCATATCCTCCTCGCCCAGGCCACCAGGTTGCGCCGGCACATAGCCGTCCTCACCCTCGTTGCCCTTGGCGGGCACGTAGTCCACGAGTGGGTCGGCGCCGCGGACGCGCTCGTTGGTGGTGAGCGTCTCGGTTGCGGACATGCCCACATTGAGCTCGTTGAAACCGGCCTCGGCCCAGATGCCGTGGCCCGGGACAACATCGGGGACGCTCGTGTAGCGCATGGGGTTATCGGGCAACTCAACGGTCAGGTGACTCAGGACGCTCGTGTAGACGCGCGGCTGCTCGTCGGGGTGCACCACGCGCATGCGCTTGGGCTCAAACACCCCGTTGGACGAGTCCTCGTTACGCGCGACCAGGGTCGACCCGTCGTAGCTCGCGTTCTTACCGACCAGAATCGTTGTGCACGGCATGCGCATCCTCCTTGAGCGAAGAAATCAAACGGCAACAGTGTATCGCTTCGACGCAAAAAGGGCGAAACCGCAACCCTTCAGGACCCCTCGGGACCCCTGTGTGCAAAAATGCCTATTTCGATGCGCGCTCGGCCGCTTCGATCACGTGTTTGGCGAGAATCGCCGTTGTCACGGCGCCCACGCCGCCCGGCACGGGGGTGATGGCACCAACAACCGGCTCCACAGCATCAAAATCGACGTCCCCGACCAGCTTGCCAGCGTCCTCATCCCAGTTAATGCCCACATCAATGATCGTCTGGTCCTCGCGAACGGCATCCACGCCAATCGTACGCGCGCGTCCAACGGCGGCAACCACAATGTCGGCAGCACGGCACTCGGCAGCAAGGTCGCGCGTATGCGTATGGCACGTCGTCACGGTCGCATTGCGCGCCGTAAGCATGGCGGCAACAGGACGCCCGATCACCAGCGAACGCCCGGCCACAGCAACCTTAGCTCCATCCAGCTCAACACCGTAATGGTCCAGCAACGCTAACACTGCCTCGGCCGTGCAGGGAGCAAAACCCTCGCCGCGCCCCGAAAGCGTGGTAAGCAGCGAAGACGGCGTCATGGAGTCAACGTCCTTGGCGGGATCGAGCGCTGCGGCGACGGCGTTCTCGTCAAGGCCGGCGGGCAGCGGGCGGAACATCAGACAGCCATGAACAGCCGAATCAGTATTGATGTCCTCGATGGCCGCCAGCAGCTCGTCCTGCGAAACATCGGCAGGAAGCAAAACGCGGCGCGCCTCAATGCCAACCTTCTCGCAGCGCTTGAGAGCGCCGCGCTCGTAGGATAGGTCGTCCTCGCGCTCACCCACACGCACGATAGCCAACGTCGGAACAACGCCCCGCTCGCGCAGCGCTGCGCAGCGAGCGGCAAGCTCCTCAGTCAAAGCACGGGCAACGGGAGCACCCTTCAGCAGTTCAACCATAGCTATCCTCTCTTCCTTGCAGCGTCGGAGGCGCGGCGCGCCAGCGCATCGGCGCGCGGCAACCATGTGTCGAGCAACTCATCACACGCGGTCTCGAGCTCCTTAGCACGAACGCGATCCTTCATAGACGTGGTGTTCGCAAAGAGCGTCAAGCTCGCGCCCTGCATAGCAGCACGGCAGAACACGGCGCCGCACGCCACATCGGACAGCAGCTGACGCGAACCCTTGTCGGCCATGTCCTCGAGCAGCGCCAGCGCACGCCCGCAGGCATCCATAATGCGATACGGCGGCATAGCGGCCACATGCAGAGCATCCTGAATCGCGGTCGCTCGAGCCGGATCGTCACGCGGAATACCGTACGCCGCGGACACCCGCCCGTAGGCACGAACGTCCTCGGCAACCAACTCGACAAGCTCCTGGGCCAGCTCATCCGCCTGGGCAAACGCACGCGTCAGGTCATCCGCACGATCAGCAAGCGCGGGATTGGTCGCACCGTAGCGGGCAACCATTCCGCACAGCGAGGCGCCCAGCGCGCCCACAAAGGCGCTCGCGCTGCCACCGCCGGGAACCGGCTCGCGCGCGGCAAGCGCCTCGGCAAACCCGCGGCAGGTCTTGTCCATCATCTCTTGGCTCATACGCACGCACCTTCAAGTCATATACATCGGTCGGGTGGCAACCACCGACCGACCGCATCGATCACATAATGGTGCTAAGTCTAGCCCATAAGTACATGAGCGTCAGCGCACCTGGCCATCGCGGATTTCTATGACGAACGATAGACCATGCCACCGCAAACATGGGACACATGGCCCACCTTTCGAGACTTCCGGACGTCAAAAACTGAGGCATATCTATAAACAAGGAACCTGTTGGGGCAACGCCCACGCACGCGCGCCCCATTAAATCAGCGGGCACCTCACCCCGGGGAGGGCCGACAGCATCGGCCCTCCCCTCTTTTGCGACCGCACATATTGCCACTTGTCGGCGCAATTCCAGCCCCCAGAATGGGACACATGGCCCACCCTAGCGAGCCGTCCACGCGTACAGTAAAGGCAGGTAATCCGTGGGCGGTTACAGATCGAGGAGGACACGACCATGAAAAAGAAGGCCTTTGCGATTCTCACCCTCTGCATAAGCCTCTTTGCCGCAGTTGCCCTGGTGGGCTGCGGTGGCAGCGGCGGCGCTACCGGAAGTGGCGGTGGCGGTGGAGCAGAAAAGCCAGCCGTGGATATGAGGACCGACTTCATTTGGTTTAAGGTCGAGGTCCCCGAGGGCGTCGAGATCACCGACGTCGCAGGCGACACCGCCGACAGGGCCCAGTTTAAGTTCACCGAGAGCGAGCACGCCAGCGATCGCTTCATCCCCGTCTTCGACTCTGACAAGAACGCCGATGAACTGTTCGACTACGAGGCAAAGTGGAATGCCAGCTTTGAGTGGACCGAGAATGACCCCGTCAAGTACAACGGCAAGACTTGGCGCAACGCTTCCTATACACACTCGGGCGGCGTAACGACCGAATACTTCACCGACGTTGACGGCGGCAGTGTGTATGTGCGTATCGACAACGTCGAGGAGCACAAGGACGCCGTCGAGACCATGATGAAGTCTCTGGAATTTGCCGACGACATCGCCGAGGCCAAGACCGAGGCCATGGACGTCAAGCTCGACGATATCGAGATCAAGCGCTAAGCGACTGGCGAGCGCAACGGGAAACACGGTCGCAGTGCAAACAAGCGACGGTACCCCAGCGCTTCGTACCCAGGGAGGGCCGGTAAACCGACCCTCCCTTTCTTATGCCGGTAGCCGACGAACGCGAGGATGCCGGACGCCGGAACCGCCCCAAATGTGGCAACAGTACGAAAACGACAAACACCCCAACACGTCCGCCCACCGATTTATTGCGCCGCGCAGACAATTAAACCAGCATCTTTAAACATCTGGGCAGTATAGTGACCAAAACTATCGCATAACCGCACTCTGCGAATGGAGAAGTTATGACCGAACACCATGCCATCAGCCGCCGAGCGTTTACGCTGGGCCTAGGGCTTGCGGCGTTGTCACCACTTGCAAGCCTGCCCGAAACCGCAGCGCCGGGCATTCCCCTGCGAGCGGCATTTGCAGACAACACACCCGCACCGTCGGACAGCCTCGACAATTTCGTCATTCGCCTTCGCCCCGCGGGCTATTTTCGCACCGCGAGCGTCAACCAAGACGGCAACGTTCGCGGCAACGTCTGCCACCTGTTTAACGACGGCACGTCCAGCAAGCTCATCCTTGAGAACGTAACGACCAAGAATGACGATACAAACTGGTATGCTATCCGCACCTTGCTCAATTTCGAAGAGCATAAAAAGACGGGCTACAGCATTTGGTCGGTCGATGGCGACTCGGACAAAGACGGAAAGGTCATCCACGTATGGAGTGGCGAGCATGACGGCAAGCCCAGCCGCTCTTTTGCGTTCGAGCGGCAATCAAACGGAACCTATATCATCCGAGACCGCACGGTCGAGAAAGAAACCGAGAAAAAAGACATTAAGTACCTGACAATAGAATCGAACGGCGAAGACCAGGACAACAATAAGATCTGCCATAAGAGTAAGAGCATTCCGTGGGAGCTCGAACTTATCGGTTACGACATGAAAAAGAACGATGCCACGGTTAGCAGCCTCGACTGGATCACGTACAGCAGCTACGTCGATGGGCCATGTTGGATGAAATACGTCGACGACAACAAGTTCCTCGACGAGCTGAGCATCCCGGGTACGCACGATTCGGGCACCTGTAGCGTGGACAACGACACTGAGCCCCAATCCTCGCAAGTAAAATGCCAGCAGGATTACATTCCCACGCAGTTGCTCGAAGGCATTCGCTATTTTGATATCCGGCTCGGAAAGGGCGATGACCCCGGCATCGACCACGGGATTTTCTACCTACTCAAAAAAGACGGGAACTATCTGCATCTCTCCGATGTCATCGGGTACTTCAAAACGTTTTTGAACGAAAACCCGTCAGAAGCGCTCATCATGCTCGCATCGCGCGGCAACGATGAGGCTACCGACGAAAGCATAACGACGGCCTTCGCCAAGGTTATGGCCGATAACCCCAAACTGTTCTATACGTCGAGCCGCGTTCCCACACTGGGCGAGGTGCGCGGAAAAATCGTCCTGCTACGTCGATTTGGACTCGCCGGCGACAGCGTAAGCGGCCACACGTGGGGACTCGACCTCACCGAATGGGATGACAAGATCAAGGCTCACTCCGACAGCGCCACTATGTGTCTCGTCCAAGACGCGCGGGGCTTTGAAGCCGCGGGGGAAACAGGCGACAAAGAGCCCTATTGCACCAAGGTATACGCCCAGGACAAGTACAAACTCACGGGAACCGACAAGCTCAGCTGGGTCGATAATGCGCTGAAGGAAACGTCCGGGCGCACGCGCAACGAGGTAGATGTCGAGGACGATAACGGGGCCAAGGAGAAAGTCCTGGAGCGTTGCTGGTCTATCAACTACACCAGCTGCACGGGCTTGTCGCACGGAGGCAATCCTTTTACCTCGGCACGAGTAGTCAACGAGCATCTGTATAAGAGCCCGTACATCAATCCCAGCGGCATCGAGGATACAAAGTCAGATTACCTCAAGCACATTGGCATCATCGCATCCGACTTTGTTGATGCGGCGCTGGCCCGGAGCATCTACCAGCGCAATTACGATACGGAGCACAAGCAGACGGCTTCGTACTATCTCCCGTACTATCTCCCGACCCGCATGCGCATGACGTACGGCGACTCGCTGAGCGATGCCTCATTCCAGGATGGCAAGACCGTTGGCGAGGGTCATTTCCGCCTCGTCGACAGCAGCAACGTACTCAACGTGGCAGCTTCGGGCCATGCGTTTGCCATCGAATATGTGGATGTCGACGCCTTGGGCAACGAGACCGTTACGGAGCTGCGGGGCTCCGTGCCCATCGATATCGATCCACGCGCGCTGACGCCCCATTTTGAGGGACTCGAAGGCCTTAAGGCCGGCGAAGACGTGCGCGCCAAGATTGCGGCATCACTCGAGGGCAAGCTCGAAACCGATGCCTGCACGGCCCAGCTCGAGTTTGTGCACGACGCGAACGGCGCTCCGGGAACGGCGATGGCCGAGGGCGAGGCATTTACCGCGGGAACGTACTGGGTGCGCGTGAACGGTCTCTTGGGCGACGCGGCGCAGAGCTACACGCTCGCCAGCGATGGAGCCGCAAGCTTTACCGTAGCGGCCTCGGGCAGTGCAGGCGGCACCGGTAGCGGCACGGGTTCCAACGCAGACGGCGCCGACAAGAACGGCGGCGGCAACAAGAGCAAGGGCTCGACCGGAAAACTCGCCGACACGGGCGACGGCTCTGGCGTTGCCGCCGGGCTCGCTGCCGCCGCCGTGGCGACAACGGTCGCCGGCGCGGCGATGCTTGCCAATGACCGCGAAAACGTTGGGGACGACAGCGAATAGGCAAGCCCGCCTTTTAGACACATCGACTCAATTGGGGGGGCGCAGAATACCGTTCTGCGCCCCGATTTTTACCTTAGCCCGAACACCGTTATCGGCTACATCACCATGTTCAGCGCATTCACGAACTCCTGAGCTTGGGAGCGGCTGCTCAGACTAAAGACACAGGCAGTCAACAGCCTGTTACGTAGGAAAACGTCGCGGCCCTTGATCCTGCTGACCCCCGTAATGTCCTTAAGATAAACAATCTCGGTGTGCTTGCCACCAAAAGTGCCCTTCTTGAGCACCTCGATGCGGTTAGGGTAGATCTTGACGTCTTTAAACCTACCCGAACCTTTGTCCTGGAACAGCAGCGTGTTGTTGTCCATACGCGTCACTCCCGCGGGGTTCGCTAAAACTGCCTCTATGGTCACATTTTAACCACCGCAAGGCTCCCATGCGAAGGTGCCAGACAACATGGCAATTCGTGTCCGCGCGAGGCTTTAAACTAAATGCGTTAAAGATGCATTCCACAAGAGGAAAGTGGGGCGACAGTGATGGGTGAACTAGTAAACCGTGGAGAATCGGCAATCGTGCCCGAAGGTTTTTACAAGCAGGTCTCCTCGATTCTCAACGCCGCTCGCGACAAGGCCTATACCGCCGTTAACTTTGCGATGGTTGAGGCATATTGGGAGATCGGCAAGAGTATTGTTGATGAACAGGGCGGAGAGGAGCGCGCCAAGTATGGCGATGCACTGATCGACGAACTTGCCGTTAGATTGACTAAGGATTTTGGCAGAGGCTTCAACGCCAGAAGCTTAAGATACATGCGTCAGTTTTATCTTGCGTTCCCAATCCGGAACGCGCTGCGTTCCGAATTGAATTGGACACATTACCGCAGGTTATCGCGTATAACCGACCCTGATGCTCGAACATGGTACATGAACGAATGCGCCGATTCTCGTTGGAGCACGCGTCAGCTCGAACGCCAGATCAACACCATGTTCCGCGAGCGCCTACTTGCCAGCAAGGACAAGGAGGCCGTCACCCAGGAAATCCAAAAGAGCGCCCCGGCTCGTCGCCCCGAGGATATCATCCGCGACCCATATGTACTGGAGTTTTTAGGTTTCTCGGACGATACTGCGTTTCGCGAGAGCGATCTAGAGCAGGCGCTCATCACGCATCTTCAGAAGTTCCTGCTGGAGCTTGGCCGTGGTTTCGCTTTCGAGGCGCGCCAAAAGCGCATCACCTTTGATGGGCGCCATTTCTATATTGACCTTGTGTTTTACAACTATCTGATGCGCTGCTTCGTGCTCATCGACCTTAAGACCGATGACCTTACGCATCAGGACCTGGGCCAGATGCAAATGTACGTGAACTACTACACGCGCGAGCTCATGAACGAAGGCGACAATCCGCCCATAGGCATCGTGCTCTGCGCGGACAAAAGCGATTCGATTGTCGAGTACACGCTGCCCGAAGACAACGACCAAGTGTTTGCCGCCAAATACCTGCCGTATCTTCCAAGCAAGGAAGAGCTGGCGCGCGA